>JAFQPF010000251.1 GCA_017411885.1 Clostridia bacterium | reverse complement strand
GGATACAACAGCAGAAAGTGAATCTGTTATAGAAGAGGATACTGCGGAAAATATTTCCGAAGCTGAAAGCGAAGAAACCGAGCAGATCACAGAGGCGCAGACAAGCGAGATAGTTACCGAAGCTGTGACACTCGTCCCCGAAAAGGCTGTTGAGATAGTCGGCGAAGATGTAGCTAAGGAAGCGGATAAGGTCGGAGTGCTCGGCGGTGCGGATGATCTTCTTGACGGCGTTACCGATATAATCTATTCCGAGCTTGATGAAGCTGAAAAGCAGGCGTTTGTCGAAAGCGCAAAGGAAGAAGGGCTTGAGGTCGTGTTCAACGACGATGGCACCACCACGATCATATACGAGGACGGAACGAGAGCCACACAGAAGGCGGACGGAACCTTCGTTATTGAAAACGATGGTTACGCGGGACAGATAGGCGGAGAATGGCCGGAAAACGACAGAACAAAGCTTATCCCGAAGCCTGAAAAAGGAACGGTGCTTACAAGCGACCTGCGTGACGGCACGGCAAAAATAATGCTTGGCGAATGCAGCATTGAGGATGCGGTAGCCTACGCTTCGAAGCTTATTGAAAAAGGCTTTGATTCAAACGTAAAGAGTGATGACACAATGCTTGCGGAGGGCGTTTTCTCATACAGAGGCGAAAACACAAAGAAAAAAGCTGTTGCAACGGTAAACTATATCTCGGATATGATGATGATAACCGTAAGTAAATAATACCTTATAAGCAAAAAACGGCAGATTGAATCTGCCGTTTTTTTACGTTCTGAAGCCGGGTGGCAATAAAGACTTGTTTATAATGCTCGGAAGCTTGAAGTCACATAAAAGGGAAGCGGGAAGAATGGCATTTTTACCGTATCTTGTGCAAAGCTCATCCGATACGCGCCCCTTGCTTTCAAGCTTTTTTTCGTGCAAAACGTCGGTGAAAAAATCAAAGGCTACAGGCTCGCTGTCAGCACTTAACTCCGACGTGCGAACGGTAAGCGCACGAACGGGTGTATCACTGTGATAATTGCGGCAAAACAGATCAAATGCAGTCCTTGCAATAATTTCACGCGAGCGGGTAGGAGAGGAAATATGCGTGCTGTATTCGCGCGTTTCAAGCGAAGTGTCGCGGACACAAACACTCACGTGAGATGATAAAAGCTCCTCGCGCCTGAGCTTGGTGGAAATATCACCCGAAAGATAAAGCAAAACCTTTGAAACGTCGCTTTGGCTTGTAAGATCCTCTCTGCAGGTAACACCGTGGCTGATGCTTTTCGGCTTAGGTGAAAAATCCGAGCGTGAAACACGTGAATCATCAAGTCCGTTTGCGTAAACGTGAAGTAATGCACCGCACTTGCCAAGCCAGCCCTTCATATATTCAATGGGCGTGCGTGCAATGTCACCAATAGTGAATATTCCGTGCTTTTCAAGCACGCGCAGAGTGGATCTGCCCACCCCAAGCATATTTCCGGCAGGCTGATCCCATAGCTTTTCGCGGAAATTTTGTCTGCTTATAACCGTGATCGCGTCGGGCTTTTTCATATCGCTTCCGAGCTTCGCGAATATTTTGTTGAAGGAAACGCCTATCGAAACGGTAAGTCCAAGCTCCTTTTTTACCCGCCTGCGTATTTTCTCGGCGATCACCTCGCCGCTTCCGAAAAGGGTAGTGCTGTGAGTTACGTCAAGCCAGCATTCGTCCATGCCGAAGGGCTCGACCTCGTCGGTATATTCAAGATATATTTCGCGCACAAGCCTTGAATAATGCAAATAGCTTTCAAAATGCGGCGGAACTATGATGATCTGTGGGCATTTTAACCTCGCCGTGCGTATAGTGTCGCCGGTTTTGACACCCATTCTCTTGGCGTTTTCATTCTTGGCAAGCACGATCCCGTGCCTGTCCTCTTCGAGTCCGCAAACCGCGATAAATTTATCCTCTCCCGCGTATTCGGGATTTATGGTCGCCTCAACAGAGGCAAAAAAATTATTGAGATCGCTGTGAAGTATGACCCTTTCCATACGTATCGCCTTCCTTGACATACAAAATGGCAACAAAAGTGCCGATTATTTTCATATTTATAAAAAAATCGAGAAAATTTTCACTTCCTATTGACAAAAAACGAAAAATGGTGTAGAATATATGTGAAAGTGAGTTGCATATATTATTATACGCAACATTGATGCACTTGTCAATACTTAAACGAAAAATAATTTCTTAAAAAGAAATGAAAAATTTCACAAAGGAGAAGAGTATGAAATTCGGTGAAAAGCTGAGACTGGCAAGAAAAAGAAAAAAACTGACACAGGAGGAGCTTGCAAAGCAGGTAGGAGTGTCCAAGCGAACCATAGTTAACTATGAAAGCGGAGAGATATATCCCAAGGGCAGAGCAATGTATACCACCCTTGCAAATGCGCTTGAGCTTGAACCGAGCTATCTTTTGAGCGAGGACGAGGAATTTATCCTCGGCGTAAATGAAATATACGGCGCGCGCGGCAGAATGCAGGCAAGAAGACTTATAGATCAGGTTTCCGCAATGTTTTCGGGCGGCGAGCTTGATGATGACGATAAGCTTGCATTCGTGCATCAGATACAGGAGCTTTATCTTGAAAGCAAGGAATATTCCAAGCGCTTTACGCCTAAAAAGTATCAATAATAGGGAAAATATAACAAATGAAAAATACCTTGTATGATAAAGTGCAGGGACTAATAAAAAAATATTCCACAAGAGATCCGTTTTCCCTTGCCAAAGCGCTTGGAATAGAGGTGAAGTATAACTCTGATTTCAAGAACTTGAAAGGCTTTTATTACGTGCTTAACCGTAAAAGGTATATCGT
>JAFQPF010000250.1 GCA_017411885.1 Clostridia bacterium | reverse complement strand
GCTTCTGTTGAAATGGTGAAGCCCTGGGGAACGGGAAGACCGATGTTGGTCATTTCCGCGAGGTTTGCGCCCTTACCTCCGAGAATTTCACGCATATCTGCGTTACCCTCAGAGAAAAGATAACAATACTTCTTTGTGCTCATTGAGTTTTGACCTCCGTTTTATAAATAAATTAATATAAACATACCTGTGCGGGCATAAAAACAAAGCTGCGTGAAAACCCGCGCGTATAATTATAACATATTATTTCCAAAATTTCTACCCTTTTTACAAATTTTTTTATTTTTTATATAATTTACAATGAAAATATTCAAAATCGAAGTGTTTTATACTTAAAATGACGATTTATGCACCCTTTTTCGTCCTTATAACCCAAAATCCGAGCACGTTTTCGTCAACTTGCACATATATTAGTAATGCGGTTTACCGCCTACACTTATATAAAGGTAGATAACTGACTATGACGTGCAGATTCGGGATCGGTTCAATTACTCAGGCACAGATTGCTCTTAACATTCTTACGTTGAATTATGTAAAAGCTCGCATAATCAAGCTTGACGCAAGAAAAAACATTCGTGGCTGTGCCTACGGAATCGAATTGGAGGAAAAAGATAAAGCAAGGGTGGTTCAGATCCTTAAAAGATCAAACATCAAATTTTCTCAAGCTTAAATCAAAGCGCACAGGTGCAGCTATTCGCACCTGTGCGTTTATCCCGGATACACGAACAAGAAAGGAAGGCATTAATGATATATCTTGACAATGCGGCAACGAGCTTTCCGAAAAGCGAAGAGGTCAACAACGCTTTACTTTACGGCACAAAAGAATTAGGGGGAAATCCGGGCAGAAGCGCCCATACACTTGCGATCGAAGCCGCAAAAGCGGTTTTCGAAACACGATTACGCGCTTCAAGGCTATTCGGCGCATCTCCCGAAAACGTAGTATTTACTTACAACACTACATATGCAATTAACACAGCGCTAAAATCTTCTTACATTTACGGCACAAACATTCTCATAAGCGACATTGAACACAACTCGGTATTGCGTCCGGTTGCTTCGGTTACCGGAAACACCTTTGCATCATACACAACCTTTGATTCTTCACCCGAGCTTCATGAATCCGAACGGGCACACGCAGTGATATCTTCAATCAGATCGCGTATGAGACCGCTTACACGGACATTGATATGCACTGCCCGTTCAAACATCACGGGAATTAAAATGCCCATACGTGATATCGGAAGATACTGCCGCGAAAACGGTTTATTCTTTATAGTTGACGCCGCGCAGTCAGCAGGTTATGATGATATTGATATCGAAGACGACTACATTGATGCGCTTTGTGTACCCGGACACAAAGGCTTATACGGTCCTCAGGGCACCGCCTTGGTCTTATTTTCAAAAAACTCAATAGAGTCAGGCAGAGTCGGAAGCTTTATCGAAGGCGGCAATGGCGTACATTCACTCGACATTTCTATGCCGCAGTATATGCCAGAAATGCTTGAGGGCGGTACACTTAACGTTGCGGGAATTCACGCTCTCGGAGTGGCAATTGATCAAATACAAGGCTACGGTATATCGAATATAAGAGCACATGACAAAGAGCTTATAAGCAGGGCGTATATGCGACTCTGTTTCAACAAAAAAATAAAAGTATACGGCTACACGCCCGACTCACCGATGTTACTTATAAACGTTGATGGCATCGACTGCGAGGCTGTTGCCCAGATGCTTAACAAGCGCGGTATATGCGTTCGCGCAGGATATCACTGCTGCCCGTTAGGTCACAAGCGCATCGGCACACCTGCAGGCGGTGCGGTGCGAATCTCTGTCGGATTATTCAACACAGAAGAAGATGTAAATGCCGTTGTCGATGCTTTAAACGAGATCAGCGGCAAATAATGCAAAATTATGCACAAAGCAAGAGAAATAATACACCTTTCATTGTATAAAACGCGGTTTTGTTTATATTTTTCCAAAAAAGACTTGACTTTTTGCGCTTAAGGGAGTACAATAGCAGGGTAAATATTTATTCAAAGGAGTAAAATACAATGAAAAAAATTATTGCACTTACACTCGCACTTCTTATGCTTCTCTTCACTCTTACCGCTTGCGGTACTGAAGTAGCTACTGACGTTGAATCCGATTCTGTTGTTGAAAGCGTTGAAGATACTTCCGCAGACGAAGTTGAAGTAAAGACGATCTCTATGGCTACTAACGCTGCTTTCCCTCCCTATGAGTACAAGGAAGGCGAAGACTTCGTTGGTATCGACGTTGAAATCGCAGGCGCTATCGCTGCTGAACTCGGCTGTGAGCTTGAGATCATCGATATGGAATTTGATTCCATCATCACATCTGTTAAGCAGAACGAGGCTGACTTCGGTATGGCAGGTATGACTGTTACCGATGAAAGAAAAGAAGAGGTTGACTTCACACTCAGCTATGCTACAGGCGTTCAGTCTGTAATCGTTGTTGAAGGCTCTGAAATCGCTACTCTTGACGACCTCGCCGGCAAGAAGATCGGTGTTCAGCTCGGTACAACAGGCGATATCTACGCTTCCGGCGACTACGGTGAAGAAAACGTTACCAAGTACGGTAAGGGCGCAGACGCTGTTATCGCTCTTAAGGGCGGCGACGTTGACGCTGTTATCATCGATAACGAGCCCGCTAAGGCATTCGTTGCTGAAAATGACGGTCTTGCTATCCTCGATACTGAATACGCAGTTGAAGACTACGCTATCGCAGTAAACAAGGGCAACACAGAGCTTCTTGACAAGATCAACGCTGCTCTTGAAAAGCTTACGGCTGACGGTACTATCGACACAATTATCGGCAAGTACATAAAGGCTGAATAATCTTATCAGTTCTGTTGCCGCAAGAGTTAAGCAAACTTTCTCTTGCGGCAATTTTTCTGTCTTTACTGACAAAAGACGTTACCTTAACTGAAAGGGACTTTAACAAATGTCAAAGAAAAAAATCGTTACACTCGTCGTTTCGATAGTAGTTGTAATAGCGCTTGCAGCTCTTGCTATCTGGCAAATCAACTCCTCTACCAAAGCAAACGAGATCACTATAGAAGATGCCGAAGCCTTTGTAAATTCTGAGTTTGACAAGCTTGCTTCTACCAATCTTACGACAAAGATCGCTAATGTTACAAGCATAAAGGTAAACGAGATCGACTACGGAAGCGAAAAGGATATTATACTCGACTGCACCGTTGATACACTTGACGTATATTCATCCATAAAGCCGCATTTCAATTCGTTTTTAAGTGCAAAGGCACGCAAAGAAAGCACCGGCATGGTCAAGTCTGCGCTCAACTTCAAGCTTGAATTTGAGCCTCTCATAACCGAGCTTATCGATTCAGCCGAAGCTGTTACAGGTAATTTCACGGTATATCTTTACGAAACCTCAAACGGACTTGTTCTGTATGCCGACGACACCTCCTGCGACACCGTATACGGCGGTATTTTAAGTCTTATTAAAGATATGAGTGCAACAAGCACTTATGAAAACGACAAGGGCAAAGAGGTTGAGGTTGAATCCCCAAACGTGAACAAGGGCTTTAATCAGTGCTTTGAATTAAGACGTGATATTCACAAGCCCGACACATCGAATTACATAGGCAGGCTTTACAACAGCCTGAAGCGCGATTTTTACAGAAACTTTATCGAGCACGATCGTTACAAGACTATCTTTACCGGTCTTTGGGTAACTATAAAGCTTACCATATGCGCGCTTATAATCGGTATCATTTTAGGCTTTATTATTGCTTTTATAAGATGCACCTATCTTAAAACAAGCAAGCCTTTTTTCCTTCTTAGAATACTAAACGCGATCTCGCAGGTATACCTGACCGTCATACGCGGAACACCTGTTGTCGTTCAGATAATGATAATCTACTTCGTTATACTTATGCCTATTGGTGTGGACAAGTTTACGGCGGCAGTTACATGCTTCGGACTTAATTCGGGCGCGTACGTAGCCGAAATAGTTCGCGGCGGTATTATGAGCGTTGACAACGGGCAGACAGAAGCCGGCAGAAGCCTTGGCTTCGGTTATATGGCTACTATGTATCACATAGTTTTCCCTCAGGCGTTCAAAACTGTCCTCCCTGCTCTCGCTAACGAGTTCGTCGTACTCTTAAAGGAAACCTCCATTGCCTTTTATATCGGTCTCGGAGACCTTATGTACGCGGGTAACGCTATACGTGCGGCGACCTACAGCGCGTTTATGCCGCTTGTAAGCGTTGGTATTATTTACCTTGTAATGGTGCTTATACTTTCCAAGCTTGTAAGCTTACTTGAAAGGAGACTGAGAAACAATGAACGATAATGTAATGATAAAAACGGTCGATCTTTCAAAATCCTTCAAGGGCAGTATCCACGCGCTTAAGAATGTCAATACCGAAATCAAGCGCGGCGAGGTTGTCGTTGTTATCGGTCCTTCGGGTTCCGGAAAGTCCACGTATTTACGCTCGCTCAATCTTCTTGAAGAACCCACGGGCGGTCACATTTATTTTGAAGGCACCGACATACTTGCTCCCGGCGTTAATATCAATCTTATAAGACGCAAGATGGGAATGGTTTTCCAGCAATTTAACCTCTTCCCTCATATGACGATCTTAAAAAATCTCACGCTTGCGCCGACAAAGCTTCTTAAGATGTCAAAGGTTGATGCCGAGGCTAAGGCTCTTGCATTGCTCGAAAAGGTAGGTCTTCTTGACAGAGCAAACGCATACCCCTCTCAGCTATCCGGCGGTCAGAAGCAAAGAATCGCTATTGTCAGATCTCTTTGTATGAACCCCGACATTATGCTTTTTGACGAGCCTACGTCTGCTCTTGACCCCGAGATGGTCGGTGAGGTGCTTGATCTTATGAAATCTCTTGCCGATGACGGTATGACAATGGTCATCGTTACCCACGAAATGGGCTTTGCGCGCAAGGTTGCAGACAGAATGATATTTATGAGTGAGGGCGAAATTTGCGAGGTAGGAACTCCCGAGGAGTTCTTCACCGCACCCAAGCACCCCAAGCTTCAAAGCTTTTTACAGTCAATTTTATAAAAAATCAATCCGTGGTGATCCCACGGATTAATTTTTTATGAATTATTTTACTTTCCATTGTAATGAACGCAAAACTATGCTATAATGAATCCAATATAAAAAGAAAGGCTGTAAAAATGAAAAAGATCACTTCCCTTTTACTCGTACTTGTTTTGCTTACTTCGTTCATCACACCGATTTTCGCAGTTGAAAACGAGGTGAACGTTACTCTTGACGGCTTTGAGCTCACTTTTGATGTGCCTGCAAGAATCATCGGCGACCGTACTATGGTTCCGGTACGCGCAATATTCGAAGCTCTCGGTGCTACCGTATCCTACGACGGTGAAACCAAGACTGTAAGTGCAGTTCGCGGTGAGGACACGATCACGCTTACGATCGGCAAAAACGAGCTTTATAAAAACGGCGAGCTTGCATACACAATGGACGTTGTTCCGGTAATTATCGAAGAAAATGGTGAATCACGCACGCTTGTACCTGCAAGAGCTGTTTCCGAGGCATTTGGAGCGACTGTTGAATGGGACGGCGAAAGCGCAAGTGCCATAATCACAAACATTGACGATACCACCGTTATGCTGATTGACGGATATCCGGTCGATCTTGATACATATTACTACTATATCTCCGCGGTTCTTTACAACAAGATGGCTGAAAGAGATAGCCTTGCGGATGATGAAGCGGTCAATGCTCTTAAGGCAGAAGCACTTGATATGCTTCTGACCGACTTTGCAAAGCTCTATATCGGTAAATCTGTTGGTTTTACCCCCTATATGAACACCATAAGCCAAAAAGTGACAAGTGCATTTGATGCTTACAAGACTACATACGGAGAAAACTTTGGTTCTGTTCTTGAAGAAAGCTTTTTGACCGAGGACGTATTTAAGACTATGCTTATGATCGATGCCTTTGAATACGACGTTTTAAGCTCTCTCCAATCTTCATTTGAATATATGACAGATCAGCAGCTTGCCGACTCACTTCTGCTTTCGGGCATATTTATGAACGCTTATCATATCCTGCTTGAAACCGAAGAGGAAGCCGAAAAATTGCTTGAAACAGCTAAAGCGG
>JAFQPF010000249.1 GCA_017411885.1 Clostridia bacterium | reverse complement strand
GAAATCGTTATTGAATATGAAAACGACGATAACGGCACACCTATGTCGGTAGCAAAGCTCGGTGACTATAAGGAAAGCAAGAAGAATAAGCTCAACTACTACTGGAGCTTTATGCTCAACGGCAAGGAGCCCGAGGGAAGAGCCGCTGAAAACCTTGTTGAAGACGGCGACGTTGTAATATATAACTATACCTTCATTCCTACAGGCGAATACGTAACAGTAAGATTTGAAGCAGAGGATAAGGTTATAGTCAAGGATACGGTAGTCGTATTTGATTCGGGCGACACAGTGCTTGACGTAGCAGAGGACGCGCTTAAGAGAACCGATCTTAAGTATGCTATGTCCGAGGACGGCACGGCAGTACAGCTCGTAGATAAGTATCTTGCGAAGATCACACCTATCTATGACGAAACGTGGGATGCAACACTTGACGGTGAAAAGGTTGTTGCAAGTGAAAAGACGGTAGCGAATGAAAACGTAATCGTGTTCACCTTCAACAGAACCGAAAAGGAAGTTGTAGACACACAGGCGTAAGAATATTTACACGAAGCACGCTTTGGAATAAAGCGTGCTTCTGTTTGATATAAAACATCTCACCAAAGAAAGGTCTGCACACGGGTGCAAATTTATACAATATTTTCTTTTCAATATCGGTTAAAAACTTGACAAAAGCTGTAATAAAATGTATAATATTCAGTGGAAGTAAAAACATATAAATATATGTAAAATTCAGGAGGAAAACAATGTTAGTATCTGCAAGAGAAATGTTACTCAAGGCTAAGGAAGGTAAGTACGCTGTTGGTCAGTTCAATATCAACAACTTGGAATGGACAAAGGCTATCCTTCTTACTGCCGAAGAATGCAAGTCGCCCGTTATTCTCGGTGTTTCCGAGGGTGCCGGCAAGTATATGTGCGGCTACACCACCATCGTTGGTATGGTTAAGGGTATGATCAATGAGCTTGGTATCACAGTACCGGTTGCTCTCCACCTTGACCACGGCAGCTATGAGCACGCTTTCAAGGTTATCGAGGCAGGCTTCTCCTCGGTAATGTTCGACGGCTCTCACTACGCGATCGACGAAAATATTGAAAAGACAAAGGAAATCATCAAGTACGCTCACGACAAGGGCATCTCTGTTGAAGCAGAGGTCGGCTCTATCGGCGGCGAAGAAGACGGCGTTGTTGGCGGCGGTGAGGTTGCTGACGTTAACGAATGCAAGATGATCGCTGACCTCGGCGTTGATATGCTCGCCGCAGGTATCGGTAACATCCACGGTAAGTATCCCGAAAACTGGGCAGGCTTACGCTTTGACGTTCTCGAAGAGATCAGCAAGGCTACAACTCCCATGCCTCTCGTTCTCCACGGCGGTACAGGTATCCCCGAGGATATGATCAAGAAGGCTATCTCTCTCGGCGTTTCCAAGATCAACGTTAACACCGAATGCCAGCTCGCATTCGCAAAGGCTACAAGAGAGTACGTTGAAGCAGGCAAGGACCTTCAGGGCAAGGGCTTTGACCCCAGAAAGCTTCTCGCTCCCGGCTTTGAAGCTATCAAGGCTACTGTTAAGGAAAAGATGGAGCTTTTCGGCTCTGTAAACAAGGCCTAAGGCGGGTAGCACCCGCGGGCAAAACGCGCGGCGGGTAGCCAAAAGACCGCAAGCGGTCTTAGGTAGGCAAAACGCGCGGCGGGTAAGACCCGCAGCAATTACGCGCGTGGAGTTTGTGCAGACTTTTAGTCTTAAGCCCATACCCTGATGTTTGATGAGATTTGGTAGGGGCGATTCACGAATCGCCCTCACAAAAATAGTTTGTGTTAACACGTTTGGCGCGGCGGGTAGCACCCGTTGCGCCGAATTTATTGGAAAGGTGTTATTATGATCTGCGATATGCACGTTCACTCGAATAATTCGCACGATGCAAGGTCCACGCTTGACGAGATCTGCATGTCAGCTATAGAAAAAGGTGTCGGTGCGGTTGCGATAACCGATCATCTCGACGTAGTTTTCAGCGACAAGCAGGATGTTTTCTCCTGCGTGCGTAACTCCTTCGCCGATGCAAGGGCGGCAGGAGAAAAATACAAGGGAAGACTTGAAGTGTTTGCAGGTGTTGAGATAGGCGATGCTATGCTTTTTCCCGATTTTTCAAGCGAATGTGCAAGCGCGCTTGACTATGACGTTATAATCGGTTCAATACATACCGCCCCATTTGACAGGTGGACAGCGCCCTATTCGCTTATTGATTTGTCACTTATGGACGATGCGGAGATCAACAAGCTTATGTGCAAATATTTTGACGATCTTGACGAGATGGTCGCGAAATGTGATTTTGATATCTTCGCGCACCTTACCTGTCCATTAAGGTACATAAACGGCAAATATAACAGAGGGGTAGACATAAGCACCTACAGCGACCGGATAGAAAAGCTGCTTTTAAATATTATAAAGCGTGACCTTGCTTTTGAGGTAAACACCTCAGGCTTTGGAACGCCTGTCGGCTTTATGCCGGATAAGGATATTGTTAAGCGGTACGTAGAGCTTGGCGGTAAAAAGATAACCCTCGGCTCGGACGCGCACATAGCAGACAATATTGCCAAGGGCTTTGATGAGGCGATAGCAATGCTTAAAGAGCTCGGCATTTGCGAGATATACTCGTTTAAGAACAGACACCCGATTGCTCACAAAATATAAAAAAAGAGTACGGTTTTACCGTACTCTTTTTTTACACCTCAATATGTGAAATATAATATTTCTCCTGAAAATGCACCGCCTCGGCGATCTCATACGCGGTAAAGCTTACGCCTTCCGGTGCGCCGACAAGCTTGTCCTCTATATCGTTTTCACGGTGGACGATGCCGATTATCTTTACCGTGTATTTTTCCACAGGCTCACTTACTCCGAGTAAATACACGTCAAGCTCCTCGCCGTCACCGCCGAGAACTCCGGGGATATATCCGTAATTTATCGGGTAAACAAGCGTTTTTTTACCCTTGACGTGTACGTAACCTATCGGGCGGTCGATCTTAATATCGACCGTTTTGCCGAGGTAGGCTTTCACCTGCGCTTTTCTTTCATCAAAGGTCATATTTTGTCCTCCTTTTCAAGTGCCAGAAGCTCAGGCAGTCTTGTGTAAAGCTCGGTCAGATCAAGCTTGTCTGCCGCATATGCCTTTCTTAAAAGCTCGGAGGGGATAAACGGATCGTATTTGTCAAAGGCGGGGCTGTCTGTCTTGCCGATAAGCGAGATCGGCTCGGGACGCTCGTATTCGAGGATGTCACAAAGACCTGAAAGCAATTCTTTTCCGTTTGCCTTTTCCATTTTTAGTGTGATATAATTACAGCCGTCAAACTCTATCTTCGATATTCCGAATCTCGCGGCGTTTGCGGCGATAAGCTTGCGAAGCGTTCTGAATGACCGCGTGCCGAGCCAGGGGAAGATACAATAGGAGTATCCGCCGAGGCGCACGACGCCGTGAGTCAGCATGCCCGTGTTTCTTGCCACGGCGCGCGCCGACTTAAGCCTTGCCGCCGCGTTTGGCTTAAGATACGGATATTCGGTGTCCTCTGCAAGCACCTCTCTCATACGCTCAAGTATGCGCGTGTGTATCTCTCCGTAATCGCCCGGCCATGATATTTCCATCTTACCCTTGACCTGCTTTACGTAGATAAGACGGCGCGGTATATCAAGCTCCTCTACCTCCCATACTCTGCCGGCAAGAGCGAATCTGTCGCCGACAGGCAGAGCTGAGGTGACCGTGCCGATCTCGTCTGAGCCGCACCTTACCGTGAAGTCCTCGCTGTCCTTGAATACCGCGTAGAATTTGAAGCTGTTTATAAGCTTTTCTCCGCGCAGACCGATTATTATACCGCCCTGTTCGGTAAGCTCAATGTAATCGTTGTTAAGCATCGAAAGAATGAGCGTCTTATAATCCTCCTTTGTAATTTCCGCAAAAGAGGGAAGCGATAATACCCTTTCTGCAAGAGACTTTGCGGTAAGCTCACCCGATGCGGCAAGCACGCTCAGCGTTTGCTGAAAGCATAAGGAATAGGGCTGATGCTTGATGCGCGGCGGTTCTATGAAGCGCTCTTCAATATAAAGCTGTATTATCGCGATCGCGCGTAAAAGCTCCCACGGCATAAGCTCGGGGAGAGGCGCGTTCGGAAGCGGATTTTCCTCACTGAATACCATCATCATTTCAGAAGGCTCACCTCGCCTGCCCGAGCGTCCGAGACGCTGTAAGAAGCTTGTTACAGAGTGGGGAGATTCCTTTTGAATTATCCTTTCAAGCCTGCCGATGTCGATTCCAAGCTCTAAAGTTACAGTCGCGCAGGTGACCGCGTGAATATCGTCATTTTTCATTTTCATTTCGGCCTCCTCGCGGAGAGCCGCCGAAAGATTGCCGTGGTGGATGAGGAAAATATCGTCATCGCCGCGCTTTTCGGCGATCTGTCGCAAGGTCGCCGTCACGTATTCGGTCTCCTCGCGTGAGTTTGAAAATACGAGCGATTTTTTGTCGCGCACGCAGTCGTACATATATTCATAAGCCGGATCGAGCATAGCCTTTGTCTCGCTGCCGTCAATTTGAGGCTTGCTTTGATCGAAACTGTCATTCTGAATGTAAAAATGCTCAAGTCCGAGCCTCCAGCGCACCTTGCCGGGATCGGTCTTTGTCACGTGTACCTGCCTGCCCCTGCCGCCGTCAAGCCATTTTGCCGCAAGCTCACAGCTTCCGATAGTCGCCGAAAGTCCGATGCGGCGGGTAGGACGTCCGATTATATGTTCGATTCGCGCAAGCTGACACATTATCTGATTTCCGCGGTCGGTGCCGGTCAGCACGTGGATCTCGTCGATGATAACGTATTTAAGAGAGTTAAACAGCCTGAAAATATCGTTTGAACGGTTGATGAGCATGCTTTCGAGCGATTCGGGCGTTATCTGTAGGATTCCGCGCGGATCGTTTAAGAATTTTGTCTTGTGGGATTGCGCCACGTCGCCGTGCCAGTGGAAAACCGGGATGCCCGCATAATCAAGAAGCTCGTCAAGACGTAAAAACTGGTCGTTTATAAGGCTTTTTAAGGGCGCGATGTATAAAACTCCGACACTGTCTGAAAGCTCGCCGTACAGCTCTGAGATGATGGGGAAGAACGCCGCTTCGGTCTTGCCGGATGCGGTCGATGAGCTGATAAGTAAGTCATAGTCGGTGTCAAAAATGATCTCAGCCGCCTCGCATTGAACGTCGCGAAGCTCGTTCCATCCGCGCGAGTAGATAAAGTCGCGGATAAACGGCGAAAATCTTTTGAATATATCGTTCTGGCGATCCATTTCCATACGCGCCTCCAATTAAAGTCGTTGTATTTAATTATAGCACAGGATGAGAGGTATTTCAAGTGAGCGCGTGAGAAAAACATATCCCCGACGGAATTTTCCGTCGGGGATGTGTTTATATTCCTTTAACTATCTCCTTGAAGCGCTCGCCGCGCTCTTCAAAATTCTTGAATTTATCAAAGCTTGCCGATGCCGGAGTAAGTATCACAACATCTCCGCTTTTTGCAAGGCTGTGCGCTAATTTTACCGCGCTTTCAAAGTCGTCCTCCATATATATTTCGGGAAGCTCGCTTTTTGCGCTTTCGCAGCCTGTTATCGCCTCGCGTATCTTTTCTGCTGTTGCGCCTGTCAGCACCACCGCGCGCGTATGCTTACAAACGCAGTCGCCCATTACGTCATACGGTATATGCTTATCGTATCCGCCCATTATCGCGATGACCTTTTTATCTCCGAATGCGTTAAGCGCCGCCATTGTGCGCGAGGGGCTTGAATCGATCGAGCTGTTATAATACTTCACGCCGTCCTTTTCGCTTACAAGCTCGATTCTGTGCGCGACTCCGCCAAAGCTTTGAGCGATCTTCTTAAACACCGATATATCAACTCTGCCGTACAAAAGCGCGATCGCGCCCATATAGTTTTCGACGTTATGTACGCCCGGCAAAAGTATGTCGCACACGTCCATCACGTGTACTCTTTCGCCCTTTTCGCTGTCCCAGACGTATATACTGCCGTTATCATTGTAAACACAGGTGTAAAGATCGGGTATCGCGCTTGCGTCACCCGAGGTGAAGTAGCGCACGCGGCATCCGCAAGGCAAGTCCGAAGCCATTTCGCGGGTAACGTCGTTTTTGAAATTAAGCACGACTGTGCCCGAATCCATAAAGTTAAATACCCGCTTTTTTGACTCGATATATTCCGCATAGTCCGTGTGCCAGTCAAGGTGATTGGGAGCTACGTTTGTAATTATCGCGCCGGTGGGGGATGCCTTCATAGCGTGCAGCTGAAAGCTTGAAAGCTCAAGCACGGCGATATCCTCTTTTTTCATTTCGCCCGAGAGGGAGAAAAGCGGCTTTCCGATATTACCGCCCACGTATACCCTTGTATCCGTGCCCTTATAATGCTCGGTGAGCATCAGATGCACGAGAGTTGTTGATGTGGTCTTTCCGTCGCTTCCCGTGATCGCAAAGCTTCTTGCGGGAGAGATATTCAACAGCTCCTCGATCTCTGAGGTAAGTATCGCGCCGCTCTCGATCTCTCTCGGT
>JAFQPF010000248.1 GCA_017411885.1 Clostridia bacterium | reverse complement strand
TTTTACAGTATCGTGCTGACCGGTGATGATGTCGATCATCTGAGCGTCAAGGTCTGCTCTGGTGTAAGTAGTCTTAAGAGCCATTTCGTAGTAAGGAACGGAAACGGAACGGTAGCTTTCGGAAGCCAGAGCTTCAATTACAGCGCTGACCTCTTCGTTTACTCTTTCGATATCAGCGGAAACCGGACAACCTACCATTACCGTACCGTTATGCAGGAAGTTCTTGTAGAGTTCCTGCTCTTCATCAAGCTTGGGATAGGGAAGTATGCCGAAGTCCTGCTTCATTTCGCGCATATTATCATCAAGCGCGTTGTTTATACTTCCGAGGTAGAAGATGACCTTACCGTTAGGAAAGTCATTTTCGTGCACTTCACCTGCATCTTGACCGAGGAAGAGCCAAGCTCCCTCGTTTTCCCAGTAGCACTCGTAAAGCATCTCAACGAAGGTGGTAAGTCTGTCATCGACCTTTGTGATCTCCACCATACCGCGATCGTCACGGGTATAGATAGGAAGATCTGCAGCTTCTCTGAAATAATGGGTAGGCTCACCGCCTCTGAAAAGAGAGAAGCCGTAAATGTCGTTTGAGCCGTCTCCGCCTCTTTCGATGTGTGATTTTTTTGTAACTCGGGTGAATTCCTCAAGTGTCCAAGTTCCGTCAAGGACTTTGTGATAGAGCTCTTCTCCGTCTTTATTTGCGGAAACGTATTGCTCGTAAAGTACCTTGTTGTAGAATATAGCACCTGCTACGCCGAGAGTACCGGTGGAGATGTCGCCGTAGAGAAGGCGGTAGTTGTAGTTATCTACCGAGGTCTCCATAATAGCGTCGGTGTACCACCATCTTTCGTCGATGTCTATGTATTCGGAATCGTTGAGGTCATGGAAATAGTTGAAGAGCAGAGGCTGCGTTACCGTGTTGTTTGTTGTGAAGATGATCTCGTATGCGTTTGACATAGACTGGATGTCGGTCTTCATAACGTCGATAACGTCATCCCATTCAGTCGTGCCGGATGATATCATATTGAGATCCACGTTCAGACGCTCTTCCACAGAGAGATTTCTTTCATAGATCCTTGAAAAAACGATATCGGTGGATTCGTCATCGCCCAACAGGTGCTTTTCAGTATGCGCCGCGTAGAAAACCCCGATAGTTTCGTTTCCGAGGTCATATCCTTCGGGGATACTGTCGGCTGCTTTTTCTCGGCAGCTGTCATCATAGACGTATTTACCGTTCGTGTCAGTTTTTTCTTCTTCCTTTTCGCAAGCGACGAGAAGAGGAAGGATCATTGCAAAGCAGAGCACGATCAGCAGAATTCTAACCTTTTTCATAACGTTCTCCTTTGATTTAAATTACTGTTTTTAATATAACATATATTTTATTGTAAGTCAAGTGGATCACAAAATTATTTTGCGTCTGTTTTTTCGGGTTTGGGAAGCTTCTGATAGTTGAGGATGAGAATACCTGTGCTGATAAGAACGAGGGTTATGAGAAGATTTACCAGGGAGACGTTTCCGCTCTCGCTGAGCATAAGCGCGGAAAGCAGAACTCCGAATATAGGGGTGGTGAAGCTGAATATTGTGACCTTGGATACGGGATTGTGCTTAAGAAGTATTCCCCAGAGTGAATAAGCGATAGCGGAAAGGAAAGCGAGGTAGATAAGTATTCCGATGCCCTTGAGAGTGGCAAGGTTTATCTGTCCGCCGAATATAAGTCCGACCGCGATCATGACCGCTCCGCCGAGAATGAACTGGTAACCGCTGACTACGACGGGATCCTCATATTTTGAAAAACGCTTGATAAGCACGGAAGAAACCGCAAGAGAAGCGGCGGAGAAGAGAACGAAGCAGTCACCCGTGAAGTTCATATCAAAGGTAAGACCGTTCAGATTGACAATAATGATACCCGCAAATCCGAATATACAAGCGACGATCTTCTTGACCGTCAGCTTTTCGAGGCGGAAGATGAGGCTTGAAACTATGATAGCGAAGAAGGTGGAAGAGCCGCTGAGGATAGTTCCCTTAACTCCCGTGGTGTTTGCAAGTCCTACGTAGAAGAATATGTACTGGATTATCGTCTGGAAGCAGCTCACTATAGCGACGCGGTGCAGATTCTCTTTTTGGGGATAGAGGAATTTCTTGCGGGCTATGCTGAAGATGATGACTGTAAGGATTCCAGCCAGAGTGAATCTGATACCTGCGAAAAGTATCGTTGAGGGAACGTTCTTTTCGGGGAGAAGAACCTCATAGCCTACCTTGATAAAAGGAGTTGCGCTTCCCCAAAGGGCGCAGCACAGAAGGGCTACAAGCGTGATGAAAAGAGGATGGGTGAATATTTTGTTTTTGTTGTTTGTTTCGGTTAGTTCCATTGTTATGTCGTTCCTATTCTGTATGTAAATGTTTTTATTCTTTCGGAATATCCTCGAGGAATATCTCGCGTATAGAATCTATCTGAAGCGGAGTTATACCTACCGAAAGCAGATAGTTCTCGGCTTTTTCCTTCAATGTGTCACCCTCTACCGTAGATTTGAATTCTTCAAGGAAGGGCTTTAAATTGTCGGATGTGACGTGAAGAAAATAGAGATATGAAAGGCTGTAGTCGAAGAGCAGAGTTTCCTCGGGAACACCGAGAAGCGCTTCGAGCAGGAAGCAGATCGTGCCCGTTCTGTCAACTCCGTAGGTGCAGTGGAGATATACGGGATAGTTCTTTTTCAGTGCAAGATCGTAGAATACATCGTAAACCTTTTCTTTACCCTCTTCGGTAAATATCTGGTTGTAATATACCATATCGTAGAATTTGCGCGGAATGTTCTTTCCGAGAGGACCGATAGCGTCGGGACCTACGTAGTTCGGATCTCTGAG
>JAFQPF010000247.1 GCA_017411885.1 Clostridia bacterium | reverse complement strand
GCGATATACGCACAGGCGCGGCGTGTGAATTTGAAAAGGGAATATCGGATGAGCTTGAATACCTTGATATGAAGGGCGCGCGCTTTAAGATAAAGGTCGGCGCGATAAGCGACGTGGCAAAATATACGCAGAACGGCGCGGATGAGGTCGAATTCCTTATAGCGGCAAATCCGGGTGAGGAATTAAAGCCTATGTCAAAGACGGCATCGGGCGGTGAGCTTTCGCGCGTAATGCTTGCGCTCAAGAGCAAGCTTGCGGCGCTTGGGGCGCAGACGGTCATATTCGATGAGATAGATACGGGTGTTTCGGGCAAGACAAGCGAAAAGATAGGCAGACGTCTTAAGGGGATCGCTAAAGCTTCACAGGTCTTCTGTATAACCCATTCGGCGCAGGTAGCGGCGCTTTCGCATACGCATCTGTTCATATCGAAAAAAGAGGTTGACGGAAGAAACGAGACCGAGGTAAGAGTGCTTGATCTTGAAGAGCGTATTCTTGAAACCGCGCGTATAAGCGCAGGCGTGAATATAAGTGAAAAGCAGCTTGCGGCGGCGCGTGAAATGGTGCTTGAGGGAGCAGAAGTATAAACGTTTGATATTTTTGTATTAAGCGGAGGGAGTTTTTGTGTCAGAGCTTTTAATGAGTGAGCTTAAAAATAAATACTCGTGCGAAATAAAGGAAAATGAACCGCTTTCGGCTTATACGAGCTTTAAGATCGGGGGATGCGCAAAATACGCCGTTTTTCCGCATGACAAGGACTCGCTTGTCGGGCTTGTGCGTGAGCTTAAGCAAAACGGAGAAAAATATACGATTATCGGAAACGGCTCAAATCTGCTCGTGCCCGATAATGGCTATAACGGTGTTGCGGTAATCACCACGGGGATAAAGGATATATCCTGTGAGGGCGAAATTATACGTGCCGGCAGCGGCGCATCTCTTATAAAGCTTGCGATAAGCGCATATGAAAATTCGCTTACCGGGCTTGAATTTGCTTACGGTATTCCCGGAAGCGTGGGCGGCGCGGTGTATATGAACGCAGGCGCGTATATTTCCGAAATATCCGAGGTCTTATCCGAGTGTGTTTGCTACGATACGCTCACGGATGAGATATTGACGCTTGATAACAAGACGTGTGATTTTTCATACAGAAACAGCATCTTTGAGCAAAACGGTGCGAGATACGTTATCCTTGAGGCAAGCTTTTTGCTTAAGCGCGGAAATAAAGAGGATATCCGCGCGATGATGGATGATTTTATGTCAAGAAGGCGCGAAAAGCAGCCGCTTGAATATCCGAGCGCGGGAAGCGCGTTCAAGCGCGCGCCGGGATACTTCACGGCAAAGCTTATTGACGACGCGGGGCTTAAGGGCTACAGCATCGGCGGCGCACAGGTAAGCGAAAAGCACGCGGGCTTTATAATCAACACGGGAAGCGCAAGCGCAAGTGACGTTATAAGCCTTATGGAGCATATAAAAAAGACGGTCAAAGACCGCTTTGGAGTCGATATAGAGAGCGAGATACGCATACTTGAATGATAAAGTCCTTATAAGGGGGCAAATTTATGGAATTTTTAATTATAACCGGAATGAGCGGAGCGGGAAAATCCCAGGCGGCAAACGTGCTTGAGGACATAGGCTTTTATTGCATAGACAATATGCCGGCAAAGCTTATCCCCGAATTTGCAAATCTTTACAGCAGCGCGAGCCGTGAGCGTGACGTCGCTTTTATAATAGACGTGCGCGGAGAAAACGATTTCGGCAATCTGTTTGAAAGCATCGAAGCCTTAAGGAAGAGCGGACACACCTGTAAGACGGTGTTTATCGACTGTAATGACGAGGTGCTTGTCAACAGATACAAGGAAACAAGGCGCGTGCATCCGCTTGTAAAGCAGACGAGTATGAGCATCAGCTCGGCTATCGCCTTGGAGCGCGAAATGACCGCGCCCTTAAGAGAGCGCTGTGATATAGTCATAGATACCACAAAGACCACACTTGCACAGCTGCGCGAGCGTGTGTACGCCGCCATCGGTAAGGATGGTGAAAAGGGGATAAAAATAAGCTGTATGTCATTCGGCTTCAAGTACGGGCAGGTAAACGACGCGGACCTTGTTTTTGACGTCAGATGCTTCCCGAATCCGTTTTACATACCGGAGCTTAAGCATCAGACCGGGCTCGATGCTGACGTTTATGACTTTGTTTTTGATAGTGAGCAGACAAGGGCTTTTCTTGAAAAGCTTGTTGATATGCTGACCTTCTTGCTTCCGCTTTATAAAAGCGAGGGGAAGCATCAGCTTACCGTTGCGATAGGTTGTACCGGCGGCAAGCACCGTTCGGTTGCGATAGCAAAGGCGCTTGCCGAAAGGCTTATCGGCGCAGGATATAAGGCGGACACCTTCCACCGCGATATAAACAGGGAGTAAAAACACAAAAAAGGAGGCGCGGTCATGTCATTTGCGGCTCAGGCTAAAATAAGCCTATGTAAAATAAACGTAAAAAAGGATTGCTGCCGCCGCGCGCTTCTTTACGGACTTTTGCTTTTCGCGGTCAATTTTGACGAAAGCAAAATCAGGCTCATAACCGAAAACGAAGCGACGGGAGGGCTTACGCTTAAGCTTTTAAGCGAGCTTTACAGGATAGATGGGAACTTATACGTCACCGAAAGAAAAAACGATGCGGAATCTCCCAAAAGCTTCAAGATCACCGTGTCCGCGCGCGCGGACGTGAGAAAGCTTCTTGAAAAATTCGGTTACGAAAAGGAGCTTACAGAGGGAATAAATCACTCGCTTTTTACCTGCGAAGGCTGCCGTGCGGCATTTCTCAGAGGCGCGTTTTTATCGGGCGGTATATTGAGCGATCCCGAGCATTCCTATCACCTTGAAATACCGGCAAGAGATGAAACGCTGGCACGCGAGCTTCTTGCAATGCTTTCGGAGGCGGAAATTTCGGCAAAGACCGGCACGCGCAAGAATTCGCATATGGTATATATCAAATCAAGTGAGCAGATCGAAAATTTTCTTGCGTATATCGGCGCGTCCGAGGCGCTTTTTGAAATAATGAACAGCCGGATACTTAAAAGCGCAAAGAATGATGCCAACAGACTGAGAAACTGCGATACGGCAAATCTTTCAAAAAGTTTTTCTTCAAGCCGTTTTTGAGTGATTTCGTCAAACAAATCGAGCGAAACGTAATATTTTGCATCAACACCTTTTGCAATATTGCGTGCTATGTATGCCGAAACATTAAAAATAACAATGCCAGACAAAACATAATCACGAAACAACACTTCGCCATTTTCGCTCATGACCCTTTGTCCGTTTTGATACAAAGTCACGTTACATTTTGTTTTTACACCGTTGAGTGGCAACCACACCTTTTGTGTTTTGACTGGCGTGAGAGATGCCTGTCTTTTTGTAAGGTTGATTTTAAAATCTTTCAGCAAGTCAAACGAATTAAAGTTTCTTGTCTGAGCACTGCTGCCAACGCAAAAAACAACTTTGTCAAAATATGCCGTCTGTT
>JAFQPF010000246.1 GCA_017411885.1 Clostridia bacterium | reverse complement strand
TGACTGTCCCTCTGTCGCAGTCGAAGTCGAAAATGAAGTCGGTGAACATTTCACCGTATTGCATATCGCTGCGTAAAACAATACTGTAATCGGCAAAGTATTCGACCGTATCATCACACGGATTCATCCAGTAATCAAGAAGTGAAACGCGCAGTCCCTTGCCGGGGATGTATGCACGTACGCAAACCTTGCCCTTGCGGTGGATCGGGAAGTTCCATACCGCGCCTGCGATGCCCGAAATAAGCCGCTCGTCCTCAACTCTTGTAAGGTGGAGAGCCTCGTTGTAATCGTCCATAATGCAAGCTCCGGCTTTGCCGTAGCTGTTTGCGGGAGAGGGAACAAGCAGAGCAAGGCTTGTTCTGTTAAGGGCACAGTGTCCCGAATGAGCTGTAGGATATTCACGGGATACCTTAATCCCGCCCTCTATGCTCTTTACAAAGCTGTGAGTCGAAAGATTTTTAAGTCCGTAAAGGAATCTTTCCTCTCGCGTATGCTCGTAAAGCCAGTCAATATCGAAAATAAGTATCTTTCTTACCGCCTCGTGCTGACCTGCCACGATGAGCATTTTATTCATCGGAAGCTCAAGCGCTTCAAACTGATGTACGCTCTTGTCGCCCTCGCTCGGACCGCCAAAGCCCCTGTAATCGGGGTTGTTTCTGATAGGACTTAAGTATATTTCGCGGTATCCCTGCCAGCTCTTGCCGTCGTCCGAGCTTATAGCACAGCAGTTGGTATCGCGGTTGGTGAAGTGGTCCTCCCACAGACCGTCGGCACTCTTAAGCTCGGGTAAAAGCTTGGTGTTGCACCAGAAGAATAGTATTCTTCCGTCCGACAGTCTTTCAAAGCAGGGCATAGAGCCTGTGCTGTGGAATCTGCTCGGCTTGAATTCTGTCCAGGTGTCGCCACCGTCGTAGGAGTAGCTTTCATAATGGTAGTTCATAGCGGTGCGCGAGATCATATAAAGCGTGCCGTCTGAAAGCTCGACTATATGATTTTCGCGGTTGTTCTGCTGCCATCTTCCGCCCTGATCCGGCCACTTAAGCTCAAAGTAGGGGCATTCGTCCATATGTATCTCACGCCAGCTTTCGCCGTGGTCATCGGATATGAATAAAACAGGGTAAAAGCAGGTGGGATGAGACTCAGGACGTCTTTCTGTCGCGATAAACATAACGCGCTCGCGGCTTCTTAAAGGAAAGGGTGCAAGCGGCTCGTTGCAGTCAACGTCACTTACCTTTATTATCCTCGGCGAGGCATCGTCGGGGTCGGTGCCTATCTTCACGTATATGCCATCACCGGGAACGTCGAAGGTGTGCATATATTTATCCATAAACGGAATATATGTTGACTCACCAAGTACGTTTTTATCCTCAATTATATGTCTTTTCCAGGTAAGACCGCCATCGCAGGATTCTTTGTAGCAGAGAACATCTCCGTGGTCAAATATGCTCTTCTTCCGGTATATGCCGTAAAAGCGGAGGCGACCGTCACGCATTACGGTCAGATGCTTCCACGCGTCGGCATCGGGCTCGGTCACAACCGTCGGCTCGTAAATATCGGCAAGCTGACGCTTGTCATCCTCGCTCATTCTTTCAAGAACTTTACTTATAAAGGGATTCATAGCATATCTCCTTTTGCTTTGTTACCATCATTATACACGCATACTTTTGCCGTGTCAATACAAAAAGGTTTATTTAAGGCTTATAATGCTCCGTTTTTTTGCCAAATTATTTATATGTGAGTATATTGTAATTTTGTATAGAATAACACTGAAAAAAATATTGCAAAAAGCAAAAAAATGTGGTAAAATATCTGTGGAAATACTATTGAAGAATCTAAAATAAAGGAGCTATCCCAATGAAAAAGATCTACGAAGGCAAAACCAAAGACGTTTACAGCCTTGATAACGGCAATGTAATGCTTAAATTCAAGGACGATTGCACAGGCAAGGACGGAGTTTTCGATCCCGGTGAAAACAGCGTCGGACTTACCATCGAGGGTATCGGCAAGGCAAATCTTCAGACCTCTGTTTACTATTTTGAGCTTCTTAAGAAGGCAGGAATAAAGACTCACTACGTTTCCGCCAATATCGAGGAGGCTACAATGGAAGTGCTTCCCGGCAAGGTATTCGGCCACGGACTTGAGGTTATCTGCCGCCTTGTTGCGACAGGAAGCTTTATCCGCAGATACGGCGAATATATCAAGGACGGAACTCCCCTTGAGGGCGGATACGTTGAATGCACCTTCAAGAATGACGAAAAGGGCGATCCGCTTGTAACAAGCGAAGGACTTGCGGCTTTGGGCGTTATGTCCGAGGAGCTCTTTGCAAGTATGAAGGAGCAGACTCTTAAGATCACCAAGATCGTAGCAGACGACCTTAAGACACTCGGACTTGACCTTTGGGATATCAAGTTTGAGTTCGGCTACAATGACGGCGAGGTTATCCTTATCGACGAGATCGCATCCGGTAATATGCGCGTATATAAGGACGGCAAGATCGTTGATCCCGTTGAGCTTACAAAGATAATCAACAACAGATAAATGTCAAAACACGGCGCGATAGCTTCGCGCCGTGTTTTTCTGAAATATTCCTAAAGAAAATTTTTAAAAAACTATTGCAATTTATTTTTGTTTATGGTATAATAACCTTCGCGATGTGAAAGCGTCGCATAAACGGCCCGTTGGTCAAGCGGCTAAGACACCGCCCTCTCAAGGCGGAAACGGGAGTTCGATTCTCCCACGGGTCACCAAAAAAGCACTTGCATCGCAAGTGCTTTTTTAATGAAATTTGCCTTGCGGACAAATACTTTACAATCTGATCGGAGGTGTCGGAGCTTGAGATTTTTTTCAAAAAAGGATAAGCTTAATAAAATATTCTCGTCAATTCCAAAGCTTGAGTGTGAACGGCTTTTACTAAGAAAAATGAAAAAGACCGACGCGTCTGATATGTTTGAGTACGCAAAGGACGAAAGTGTCACAGAATATCTTCTTTGGGAGCCGCACGAAAGCCTTGAGTATACGACGCAATATCTGAGCTTCGTTCAGGGGCAGTACAAGGAGGGCGTCTTTTACGATTGGGCGCTTGTGCTTAAGGATGAAGATAAAATGATAGGCACCTGCGGATTTACACGCTTTGATACCGACAACAATATGGCTGAGATCGGCTATGTGATAAACCCCGCATACCGCGGAAACGGATATGCGTGTGAGGCACTAAAGCGTGTTCTGAAATTCGGATTTGAGGTGCTTGAACTCAATCGTATTGAGGCAAAAT
>JAFQPF010000245.1 GCA_017411885.1 Clostridia bacterium | reverse complement strand
GCGCGGGTTTGTCGTATGGTTATAAAGCGCGCCTATTCCACCTGTGGAAATAATAATATTCGACGAGCGGATGATAAAGGTCTTATCGGTTTCGGTGTTCTTGAATATACCGCCTACCGCCCTTCCCTTATCGGTTATAATATCGATCATATAGGTGGTGAAGAAAGGAGTGATATTTTCTCTTGTAAGCGCGATCTCGCCAAGCTTTTTGGTGGTCTCACGCCCCGTGGCATCACCGCCGCAATGTACGATACGTCTGCACGAGTGTCCGCCCTCGCGGGTTATCATAAGCTCACCCTCGATGTTAGTATCAAAGGGTACGTTCATTTCAACAAGCTCACGGATATTATCAGGTCCTTCCTTAACAAGCACCTCGACCGCTTCCGGATCGCACATACCTGCGCCTGCGCGAAGCGTGTCCTCAACGTGGCTTGAAAAGTTATCGCTCGGGTCGATGACCGCCGCGATACCGCCCTGCGCAAGCCATGAGTTTGAGCTTTCAATATTGACCTTGGTAACAAGCGCACAGCTTTTATCTCCGTTTATATGAAGCGCCGCGTATATACCCGCAAGTCCGCTTCCTACAACAAGCACGTCATAATCGTATATTTCAAGCCCATCAAGCCTGTCGCTGTATATGTATCTTCTCATTTTTTACTCCGATCTTACAAAAGCTTGAACTTAAGGCTTATATCAAGCGCCTTTACCGAATGAGTCAGCGCGCCGATGCTGATAAGGTCAACGCCTGTTTTGGCAACCTCATAAAGATCGCGCTCACCCATATTTCCCGACGCTTCAAGCATCGCTCTGCCGGCGGTGATCTCAACCGCCTTTGCCATATCGCTGACCGACATATTATCAAGCATAATTATATCAGCTCCCGCGTCAAGTGCCTCAGCAAGCTGGTCAAAATTTTCCACCTCGACCTCGATCTTGAGGGTGTGCGGAATATTTTTTCTCGCCGCAGAAACAGCGTTTGTTATCGAGCCTGCCGCAACTATATGGTTATCCTTGATAAGCACGCCGTCAGCAAGGTTAAAGCGATGATTGGTGCCGCCGCCGACTCTTACCGCATACTTTTCAAGCACACGAAGCCCGGGGGTAGTCTTGCGCGTATCGCAAATTTTCGCTTTTGTTCCCATAACGGCGTTTACCGCCTTGCGTGTAGCCGTTGCTACTCCCGAAAGGCGCTGCATTATGTTAAGTCCGCATCTTTCACCTGTAAGCACTCCGATGGCATCACCCGAAACCTCGGCTATTATATCACCGCGCTTCACCTCATCGCCATCCTTTTTGTATACGGTAAAATCGACCTCTGTTCCCAAAAGCTCAAAGGTACGTCTTGCTACGTCTATACCGCATAAAACTCCATCTTCCTTGGCGATATACCTTCCGTGTGCACGCGCATTTTCCGGAATAGTCGAAAGGGTGGTAATGTCACCTGTTCCGATATCCTCCTCCAAGGCATATTTGAGTATAGCATCTATCTGATTATTAAGCATTATTTTCTCATCTCCGTTTTTGGATATAATAATCCATTTTAATACGATGATATTGTAGCACAGTTTATCGCATTTTTCAAGTAAATATGTTTTTTTTATAAATTATTCTAATAATCTCGGGTACGCACTTGACTATTGTGTAAATTTGTTATAAAATAAAGACAGTAAGGGAGTGATACAGAAAAATGAAGCTTAAAATCGACAAAAAATACATAACCGTGTCAATATACGTATGTGTTTGTGCCGCAATAATCCTTGGGCTTTATTTCCTCGGTGCAAATGCGACCTATTTCAAGGCGGTATTTGATAAATTCAACACCGTAATGAAGCCGGTCTACTACGGACTTATATTCGCGTATATTGCAAATCCCTTGCTCAAGTTTATCGAAAACAGGATATTCAAATTCAAGAAAAAGGAAAGAAGGCTTTTGCGCCGCACCCTTTCCTTACTTCTTACCTACATCATAATCCTTGCAATTATAACCGCGTTCTTTATGCTTCTCCTGCCGCAGGTCATAACGAGCTACAACGACCTTTATTCAAAGCTTGAGGAGGTTGCAAAGCAGCTCATAAACAGCGTTGACCAAACGCTCAGTCTGCCACAGGCGTTAAGAACGACCTTCCCCGATCTGTATGACCTTTATTCAAGGCTCGGCGGAGTTGTCGACCTTTCAAAGATAAGCGAATATATCGAGGAAGCGATCACAAATCTTTATGCTTTGCTTTCAGGCTTCGTTCCGAGCATCGTCACATATGTATCTACCTTCTTTATAGGCTTCAAGAACGTGCTTATCGGTATGATCTTTTCGATCTACTTCCTTGCTTCAAAAGAAAAGCTTGCATCCCAGTTCAGAAAGATACTGCGCAGTATCCTGTCTGACAGATCATACGTTTCATTTTATGATTTCCTTGATGATACAGATAAGAAGTTCGGTTCGTTTATCATCGGCAAGATCATTGATTCGCTTATTATCGGTTTTATCACCTTCGTGGTCCTTGCTATTATCGGTATGCCGTACTATCCGCTTATCAGCGTCATCGTATGCATCACAAACGTCATTCCCTTTATCGGTCCTTTTATCGGTGCTATTCCCTGCGCGTTTATCGTGCTTACCGTAAGCCCGTGGTATTGCCTGATCTTCGTTATTTTCATCATCGTGCTTCAGCAGATCGACGGCAACTACATAGGTCCGAAGATACTCGGCGAGGCGATCGGAATAAGCTCACTCTGGATACTCTTCGCCATTACCGTAATGGGCGGATATTTCGGACTTTTCGGTATGCTTATCGGCGCGCCGACCTTTGCGGTAATATACACGCTTATTAAAAAAACGGTTGAAAAGCGGCTTGAAAAGAGAAATCTTCCGGTTGAAACAGAGGATTACTTAAACGGTGCCGGCGTGCTATCTGCCGCCAAAGAGCCGGAGATTACGGAAAACACAGAAGAAACAAATCAAATTCAATAACAAAATCTCCGCAGATTAAATCTGCGGAGATTTTTTATTACTTCTTGCCGATTCCGTTCCAGCGGTCGCCCTCGGTGAGCATCGAATGATAGAAGAAGTTTTCTCCTATAGCACCGCCGTCTATGAGCTTTTCAAGTTCCTCGCTTGTGTACCAATATAACTTATGCCAGCCCTTTGCGTTCTCGTAATCCGAGCCGAGAAGTGAAAATTCGCTTGCGTACGGCTTGATTATAACATTGTTGCGCCAGTTAAAGCCAAGTCCCGGCTTCGTGCTTGTAGGTACCGCAAAATGCACGAAAAGTCGTATATGCCACATAAAGTTATTTTCGATATATGCTTCCTCATACGCAGCTTCGGTCTGACCTGCACCGTAGAACATATTATAATCGCATTTCTGATGTGTAAATCCGCCGAAGCCGTAGCCAGAATAGCGGCAGAGGTTATCGTAAATACGGATATCCTCAAGCTTTGCATAACGGTCTTCTGTAGGCTTTGTGGGAGTCGATATCCACACCTCAAGGGGGCTGTCGCATCTTTCGATCGCATTACCATAGAAGCGGATATTCTTATTATGCTTTTTAAGTCCCCACTGCGGGTCTTCCTTTGAAAGATCTCCGCCCCACTGTATAGTAGGACCGCAGTCAAATGCCTGATGCACATAGCAGTTATATGTAAGATAGTTCTGCGTATAACCGTATATTTCAATAGCGTTACCGAATCTTGTCGGCCAACCGTTGGGATTGATAAACTGAATTGAACCGCCTATCCAGCCTACCTCACAGTTACGCACGGTTACGTCATTTGCCGTACCCGAGCCGAGACCGTGAGCCGCACCGTATCGAATACAGAGATTATCAAGTGTAATTCAGCTTGCACCATGAATGATGTTCGGCTTTTTACAAAGATCTATCTTTTCAAATACCTCGCCGGGATTTCCATACATTGAAAAGAGGAAAAGCTCGCTTGTTGTATAGTCAAAATAGAATTCAAGATTGTGTCCGAGGTCGTTTGCATCTGCAAACTTTATTTCACCACGATACCAGAATTCACGTCCGT
>JAFQPF010000244.1 GCA_017411885.1 Clostridia bacterium | reverse complement strand
AGGCTTGCCTCTCTGACGGCTTATAGTGTAACCGAAATAAGAGGTCAGCGTGTCAACGTCACCTCTGTCCCAAGCTACCTCGATCGCGTGTCTGATAGCACGCTCAACTCTCGACGGAGTCGTGCCGTGTATACGCGCGACGGTCGGATAAAGTGATTTCGTTACGTAATTGATCATATCCGGATCATTTATCGTCTTGGTTATCGCGGTGCGCAAAAACTGATAGCCCTTTATATGTGCAGGTATACCGAGTCCGTGCATAACAGAGGTAACGCTTCGTTCAATAATCGCATCGCGCCCGAAAAGCCTTGCATTTGCCGCCTTGAAGCGTTGATTTTCAAGCTGACTTACGATTATTCTGTTAAGAAATGCAAAGTCAAGCGGCTTTTTGAGCGTATATACCGCCCGTGAGCCTATGTCGCTTACCGAATCGTCGACCGCCTTTTCGGATAAAAGTATGATCTCGCTTAAATAAGGCTGCCCCTTAAAGCCCTTGCTGTTATCGCGCAGATCAGCAATATCATCATATCCCGCAAGCATACAGTCCGCGATCACTATGTTATAAAATTCCTTTTCAAAAGCTTCCTTTAAGCCTTCATAGCTCGTTACCGCTTCTACGTTTACGTAGTCGGCACGCTCAAGCATACGTGTGAGCTCCTTGCAAAATTCGACGCTTTTGTCTGCAATAAGTATCTTCTCTGTTATCGGCATCAGTATTACCACCTTTATTTTTTATTATTTGTCAGCATTCTCTGCCTTACGATATAATTTTACCATAAATTTCCAATTATTGCAATTGACAAAATTACCATATTTTTCCAATATTTTTGTATTATTCTTATAATTGCCGATAACATTTTGTCGAAAAAAAGCGTGGCTTTAATTAAAGCCACGCTTTAAATATTACTTTTTCTTTACAGTTATAACAACGTCCTCGCCGTTGATGTTCCAATCCTTTGTAACACCCTCAAGCGTACCGTTGAAAGCAAAGCTGTCTGCAAGCACTATCTTCGAGATCGTTTCGCTGTTTCTTTCAACTATGCCCGAAAGCTTTTCGCTGCCGGTGATAAGAACGTCTATGCGATCGGTCACGTTAAAGTCGGAATCCTTTCTCATTGTCTGGATCTTGGAAATGACCTCGCGCACGAAGCCTTCCTCGATAAGCTCATCAGTGAGAGTTGTATCAAGGGCAACGGTTATACCCTTGTCAGCCATTGATGCATAACCGGGCTTCTGCATTACGTCTATAAGAAGATCCTCGCGTGTAAGCTCGCAAGCCTCGCCGTCGAAATCAAACTTAAGTGCGCCGTTTGCTTCAAGCTCTGCCATAGCCGCGTTTCCGTCAAGCGTTTCAAGAGCCGCCTTGATCTTGCCAAGCAGCTTTCCGTACTTCGGACCTACAGTCTTAAGCTGAGGCTTAAAGCTATAGGAGGAGAACGCCGAAACGTCGGGCACGAATTCTGCTACCTTGATATTAAGCTCATCACGAACTATATCTCTGTAGTATTCGCTTACCTCACGGTCGGTCTTGATATAGATAGACGAAAGAGGCTGACGGTTCTTGATATTAGCCGCGTTTCTTACCGCACGTCCGAGAACTACAGCATCAAGGATAAAGTTCATTTCATCCTCAAGCTTTTCGTCTCTCATGCTTTCATCAACCACAGGGAAATCGCAGAGATGTATGCTTTCGGGAGCATTCTTGTCTACCGTGCGGACAAGGTTCTGATAAATATCCTCTGCCATGAACGGGATCATGGGAGCAGATGCCTTTGCGACCGTTACGAGCGCTGTATAAAGCGTCATATAAGCGGCGGTCTTGTCATCACTCTCGCCTGTGATCCAGAAGCGTTCACGCGAACGGCGAACGTACCAGTTGGAAAGCTCGTCCACAAACTCGGAAAGGTTTCTTGCCGCTTCGGGAATACGGTAATTTGCAAGATTGTCATCAAGCTTTCCGACCATCGTATTAAGACGGGAAAGGATGAACTTATCCATTACCGAAAGGTTAAGCTTTTTGATATCATACTTTGTGGGATCAAAATTATCAATATCCGCATAAAGAGTCCAGAACGCATAAGTGTTCCAGAGTGTACCCATAAACTTACGCTGTCCCTCTACTACCGCTCTTTCACTGAAGCGTGAGGGCAACCACGGTGCGGAGTTGGTGTAGAAATACCATCTGATAGCATCAGCACCAAAGGTTTCGAGAGCGTTGAACGGGTCAACCGCGTTACCCTTGGACTTGGACATCTTCTGTCCGTTTTCATCCTGTACAAGGCCGAGAACCACTACGTTCTTATAGGGTGCCTTGTTAAAGAGAAGCGTTGAGATAGCAATCAGCGAATAGAACCATCCGCGTGTCTGGTCAACAGCCTCTGAGATAAAGTCTGCCGGGAACTGCTTTTCAAAGAGATCCTTGTTTTCAAAGGGATAGTGGTGCTGTGCAAAGGGCATAGAGCCTGAGTCGAACCAGCAGTCGATAACCTCGGGTACTCTGTGCATTTCCTTACCGCACTTTTCGCACTTGATTGTAACGTCGTCAATATAAGGACGGTGAAGCTCGATATCATCGGGGCAGTTGTCGGACAACTGTTTAAGCTCAGCGATGCTTCCGATCGAATGCTTGTGACCGCATTCACATTCCCAGATATTAAGGGGAGTGCCCCAGTATCTGTTACGGCTGATTCCCCAGTCCTGTACGTTTTCAAGCCAGTCGCCGAATCTTCCCTTACCGATAGATTCGGGAACCCAGTTTACTGTGTTGTTGTTCTTTATAAGATCCTCACGCACGTCGGACATCTTGATAAACCAGGAATTGCGCGCGTAGTAGATAAGCGGTGTGCCGCATCTCCAACAGTGAGGATAGCTATGCTCAAATTCGGGTGCTGCAAACAATAGTCCGCGATCCTTAAGGTTGCGAAGCACGAGCTTGTCCGCGTCTTTACAGAACACGCCCTCCCACTCTGTTTCCTTTGTCATCTTACCTGCGGCGTCAACAAGCTGAACGAAGGGGAGATTGTACTTTCTTCCTACGTTTGCGTCGTCTTCACCGAATGCAGGAGCGATGTGTACGATACCGGTACCGTCGTCCATAGTTACGTAGTTATCGCAAACAACGTACCAGCACTTTTCAGCAGGGCTTACATAGGCAAACAAGGGCTCGTATTCGGTATGCTCAAGCTCTGTTCCGAGGCATTCAGAGATTATCTCGTATTCACCCTCGCCAAGCACCTTGTCTGCAAGAGCCTTTGCGAGAATAAACGTGTCATCGCCCGATTTTACGGTAATGTATTCGGCAGAGGGGTTTACGCAGAGTGCAACGTTGGACGGAAGTGTCCAGGGTGTTGTTGTCCATGCGAGGATGTAGGTGTCATCCTTGCCCTTTACCTTGAACTTTGCGATAGCTGAACGTTCCTTAACGTCCTTGTAGCCCTGTGCAACCTCGTGAGAGGATAAGGGAGTACCGCAACGGGGGCAGTAGGGTACGATCTTGAAGCCCTTGTATAAAAGGCCCTTGTCCCAGATCTGTCTGAGTGCCCACCATTCACTTTCAATAAAGTTGTTGTCATAGGTAACGTAAGGGTTTTCCATATCAGCCCAAAAGCCGACTGTGCCGGAGAAATCCTCCCACATTCCCTTATATTTCCAAACACTTTCCTTACACTTTTCGATAAAGGGAGCGATGCCGTACTGTTCGATCTGCTCCTTGCCGTCAAGGCCTAAAAGCTTTTCTACCTCAAGCTCAACAGGAAGACCGTGTGTATCCCAGCCTGCCTTACGGGGAACGTCCTGCCCCTTCATAGTATGATATCTCGGGATCATATCCTTGATAACACGGGTAAGCACGTGACCGATATGAGGCTTACCGTTAGCTGTAGGGGGACCGTCGTAGAAGGTGTACGTGTCACATCCCTCTCTGAGCTTAAGGCTCTTTTCAAAGATTTTGTTTTCCTTCCAGAATTTGAGGGTTTCGCCCTCACGGCTCACGAAATCAAGAGTAGTTGGTACTTTCTTATACATTCTTTCAACCATTCCTTTCAAAGAAAAAATAAGCCCTCGTCCGCACGGGACGAGGGCTTGAAGATAAGACAAACCTTTCGTTTATACCACCGCATACGTTTATATGCTCCCAAAGTAACGGTCGGGTGCCGTCTTACGCTACTGCACACCAATGATGTGTTTTCGCGCAGAAGCTCGCGAGTGATTTTCAAAAAAAACTACTCGTACCGGACTCACACCGTCTCCGGTTCGCTAAGACTTTCGTATATTCTCTACTCTCTCGGTCACAGCCTTTACATACAAAGTAAGTATAGCAGATTTTTGCCTGTTTGTCAAGGGGTAAAGGGGGATTTTCTCACTTCATATCAGCAAGAGCAACAAGTGCCTTAGCTACCTGAGCGCGGGTTGCCTGTGAGGTGGGATTTAATTTACCGTCCTTTGTCTCAACAAGCTTTAAGCTATACGCCCATGCAAGCGCATCCTTTGCATATCCTGCAACTGCAGATGCATCGGCAACGCCGTCAAGGCTTCCCTTTACAGGCGTTTTCTTAAGGTAATTCTGATAGTATCTGTGAAGTATTACCGCCATATCCTGGACGGTCACGTTATTATCGGGCGCGTAAGTTGTCGCACTCGTTCCGTTTACGATGCCGTTATCGCT
>JAFQPF010000243.1 GCA_017411885.1 Clostridia bacterium | reverse complement strand
AGCCTGTGTGACCGACCATATCGCCGTTGGGGAAGTTTACACGGAGGTACTTGTACTTGCCGCTTTCGATGCACTCGATAAGCTTATCAGTGATCTCGGCGCACTTCATCCAGGGTCTCTGCTCGAAGGGAACAACGTCAGAGGGGATCTCGATGTATGTCTCAAGCTCCTCGGAGAATTTGCCCGAACGGTTTCCGTTCCAGAAGTAGGTAACGTGGCCGTACTTCTGAGTTTCGGAGATAGCGAGCTGAGGGATCTTCATATCTGCGAGGTATTCGCCCATAGTGTTTGTGATCTCGGGGGGAGAAACGATGTAACGGCTCGGAATGTGAAGGTCGCCGTCGTATTCAAGCATACCTGCGTATGCAACCTTGGGGAAGCGCACGCGGTCAAACTTGTCAAAGCTTACGTCCTCAAACGCCTTGGAGATTTCGATCGAACGGTCGCCTCTGAAGTTGTAGAATACAACGCTGTCGCCGTCCTCTATTGTACCGACTGCCTTGCCGTCCTTTGCGATAACGAAGGGAGGAAGGTCCTGGTCGATGACCTTGAATTCTTCTCTGTAAGCAAGTACTGCTTCCTCGGCATTTGCAAACTGTCTGCCCTCGCCGAGTACGTGTGTCTTCCAGCCGAGCTCGACCATGCTCCAGTCGGCCTCGTATCTGTCCATCGTGATCTTCATTCTTCCGCCGCCCGAAGCGATCATAATATCGAAGTCTGCGCTTCTCTGTGAAGCAAGGAATTCCTCGAACGGTCTGATATATTCAAGAGCCGAGGTTTCGCCAACGTCACGGCCGTCGATAAGAATATGAACTCTTACCTTTTTTATATTTTCTTCCTTGGCTCTGACTATAAGAGCCTTGAGATGGTCTATATGAGAGTGAACGTTACCGTCCGAGAAAAGACCTAAGAAATGAAGTGTGCCGCCTGTTGTCTTTACGTTGCCGGTGATTTCATTCCATGCGTTTGACGTAAAGATCTTGCCGCTTTCGATAGACTGAGTAACAAGCTTTGCTCCCTGAGCAAATACCTGACCTGCGCCGAGCGCGTTGTGGCCGACCTCGGAGTTACCCATATCGTCGTCCGAGGGAAGACCTACAGCCATACCGTGAGCCTTGAGCTTGAGCATGGGATAGTTTTCTGCGAGCATATCAAGTGTGGGTGTATACGCGCCTGAAACTGCGTTGCCAATGCCCTCGGGCGCGATCCCGATGCCGTCCATTACGATTGTTACAACAGGGCCGTCTACGCCCTTGAAGCCTGAAAGCTTTTTAAGTTCTGCCATAATTACCTCCAAATAATAAGTAAAGTCCAAGCCGGATACACCGGACTTATAATCATACCTGACAATTATATCACAAATTATGTAAAATTTCAATAGTGATAAGCAGAATAAATGGCTCTTTTGAATATTTTTTGCCGAAAATGAATTATTATGCATCTAAAGACTTGATAAAATGGGAAATATATGGTATACTTTATGGGTAAAGTAAATTTCGCCCTCGTGGTAAAGACCTTCCCGGTCGGAAAGGAATTAAAATGATCAGAGATATTATGGATTTTATCTGTGGCTTTGACGCAGAAGTCGGAGACGCGGTAAAAAAGGAATTTGCACGTCAGCAGAGAGGGCTTGAGCTTATCGCGTCCGAAAACGTCGTTTCACCTGCTGTTATGGCGACAATGGCGACTGTGCTTACCAACAAATATGCAGAGGGCTACCCTGCAAAGCGTTACTATGGCGGATGCGAATGTGTTGACATCGCCGAAAACATCGCTCGCGAGCGCGCAAAGAAGATCTTCGGAGCAGAGCACGCAAACGTACAGCCTCACAGCGGTGCGCAGGCAAACCTCGCGGTATATTTCGCACTTCTTGAAACAGGCGATACCGTGCTTGGTATGAACCTTGCTCACGGCGGTCACCTCACTCACGGAAGCCCTGTAAATATGTCGGGTAAGAATTATAACTTCGTTGCTTACGGTGTGGACAGCGTAACTCACCGTATAGATTATGACAAGCTTGAAGCACAGGCTAAAGAATGCAAGCCAAAGCTCATCGTTGCAGGCGCATCGGCTTATCCGAGAATTATAGATTTCAAGCGTATCTCCGAGATCGCAAAGAGCGTCGGCGCATATTTTATGGTTGATATGGCGCATATCGCAGGTCTTGTTGCGGCAGGACTTCATCCCAATCCCGTTGAATACGCAGACGTCGTTACCACAACTACTCATAAGACTCTCCGCGGACCGAGAGGCGGTATGATCCTTTGCCGCGAAGAGCTTGCAAAGCAGATAGATAAGGCTATATTCCCCGGAACTCAGGGCGGACCGCTTATGCACGTTATCGCATCCAAGGCTGTATGCTTCGGAGAAGCGCTCAAGCCCGAATTCAAGGAATATCAGACAAAGATAGTTGAAAACGCGGCAGTTCTTGCACAGTCGCTTAAGGATAACGGACTCGATCTCGTATCGGGCGGTACTGACAATCACCTTATCCTTCTTGACTTAAGAAGCGTAGGCGTGACAGGCAAGGAGCTTGAGCGTCGCCTTGACGAGGTTTATATCACGGTAAACAAAAACGCAATACCCGACGATCCCGAATCTCCCTTTATCACAAGCGGTATAAGAGTAGGTACTCCCGCAGTAACCTCACGCGGACTCGGTAAGGAAGAAATGGTAAAGCTCGGAGAGCTTATCGCTCTTGCGGCTAAGGATTTTGAAAACAGCGCAGATTATATCAGATCAGAGGTAACAAAGATCTGCGAAAAGTATCCGCTTTATATCTGAAAACCAACAGATCACGGGTGTCCCTGACGGCACCCGTTTTCTTGCATATGTTATATTTTGGGTGTCACCCTATTGACAAATGTACCAATAATATGGTATTATTATAGTGCGCGTATGATATATTTGCATAAAAGTACGCAAAAAAGCAGCACCCCGGAGAGGATTATGTCAGAAACAGTTCTTGTAACCTCATGTAAGGGCGGGATCGGAAAATCTACGGTTGCCGCCAATCTGTCAATGGCTCTCGCAACGGCAGGCTTTTCGGTCATAGCCGTCGATTGCGACTTCAGAATGAGATGCCTTGATCTGATAATGGGATTTGAAAACAGGGCAGTGTTCAATATTTACGACGTCGCAAAGGGACGTTGTGAGCTTGACCGCGCCGTAATAAAGGATACGCGCTCGGATTCCTTGTATTTTCTGGCGGCTCCGTCT
>JAFQPF010000242.1 GCA_017411885.1 Clostridia bacterium | reverse complement strand
GTGTCGTGGAATTTTCGTTTTACACCTCATCCGTCAGGCTTACGCCTGCCACCTTCTCCCACTGGAGAAGGCTAACGAAAAAGAGGCGATGCTGATGCATCGCCTCTTTTTATCTGTTCTTTCTTAATACCTCAAACGCGCGTATGCTTGCGGCGGATGCCGCCGAAAGTGCCTGCGGGAAATCGCGTCCGTAATCAAGTCGCACGATTGTGTCCGCGCTTTCAAGCACCGCCTTTGAAATGCCGCGCTTTTCTCCGCCCACGCAGAGCAACAGCGGACGCGCAAGCTCGCAGTCGTACACCGACACCGAATTTTCTATATCGGCGCAGGCTATTTTGTAGCCTGCGTTTTTGAATTTGTCTATCATATTTTCGCTTGAAGCCACAAAAATGTCAAGCATCTCGGATGCGCCTGCCGACGCCCTGCATACAACGCCTGCCGCACTCATCCAGTTCCTTTCGGGAAGTATCACTCCGTCAACTCCCGCGGCGTAAAGTGAGCGCATCGCGTAGCCGAAGTTGTACGGGTCCTCGATTCCGTCAAGCATCATATAAAATCCGTTTTCCCTGAGCGTTGCACCGTCAAGCAAAGGAAGTGTTCTGTCGCTTGTAAAGCAGAGAATACCGCCGTGGCTTGTGCCTACCGCATAAGAGTCGATCACCGAACTGTCGACCTCATCAAGCTCAAAGCCGTATTTATACGACATAGCCTTAACGTAAGAAAGATGCTTTGCAAGCTTTCCCTTGCGCTCGCCGTCGTATATAACCCTCTCAATGCGCCTGTCACTTATACCTGCTTCGATCCCGGCAATTACCGCGCGGAATGAAACCATCCCCTCAAAGATGCTTGAGGAAACAAAACGCTGTTCTTCCTTTATCATTTTGTAAAACCGAGCTCGCGTCTTACTTCATCGGGCTTTTTGCAGGAATACGAGCCCTCGGAGCATTTGCCGCGCACACAACCGGGCCCTGCCTTTGCGAACAAGAGAGGTGCGACCTCGCGCACAAGCTTAAGCATTTCACAGGCAAGCTCGCGGATCTCCCACTGTGCGCGTCTGCAGCATCTGAGCGAGAAGAAGTTGTGAAGCGAGCGCACGTTCATTGTCATAATGATCCTCGTGTCGCAAGAATTCGGAAGCACGAAGCGCGCGTCCTCGTTAGCCTTCTTTTCAGCCATCTTTTTTGCTTCTTTTTCTTCAATTCCCTCGGCGATAAAATCCTTGAAGTGCTTTTCTGTAAGAATGCTTCTGAGCCTTTCGTAATGCTCGGCATCCTCGCGCATAGCGCGCTCGTATTCCTCGCGTGCCTCGGGAATAACCGCGATCTCGGGCGGCATTATATATTCAAACGAGCTTTTGTCAACGTAACGCTGGCTCTGTACCGAAAAGGATGCGATCCTGTGTCTGGTGATCTGTGCAAGCAGCGCACGCGAAACGCCCTCTATACCGAAGGTGAAGCTTGCGTGCTCGATAGGGCTTGAGTGTCCGAGGTCATTGAGCAGAGTTAAAAACGATTCAACCTTTTCGGGGGTAAGATTGTCCATAAGCGTGTTAATGTCGCTCTTTGCATAGCAAAGCTTTGCCGCGGCGGCAACTAACTTGTCCGCATCGGGCGTGTAGGTTAAAAGTGTAACTTTCATATTTTTACGCCTTTCCTGTAATTTTGGCAAATATCGTACCGAAAACGAATTTCGGAAGCTTCATCATTCTTTTGATGCGCTTCGGCTCCTTTAATAGCCTGTAGAACCATTCAAGATTTAACTTTATAAAGATTTCGGGCGCACGCTTGACCGTGCCTGCGTATGAATCAAGGCTTCCGCCGAGCGCGAGTATCAGACCGATGCCCGATAGTGCTTCTTTGTTTGCCATTATCCACTTTTCCTGAACAGGAACGCCAAGGCATACGAATAATATATCGGCTCCCGACGCTTTTATTTCTTCTATTACGGCATCCGATTCGGCACCCTCTTTTTTGAAATAACCGTCGTGTGTGCCTACAAGCTTAAAGCCCGGGAATTCTTTTCTTAATTTTTCAGCGGCAAGCTCGGCAACACCCGGCTTTGAGCCGAGAAAATAAACGCCGTAGCCGCGCTTTTCTGAAAGAGCGATCGCGCGCTTGCCAAGATCGACTCCTGCAACCTTGCCCTTGAGCGGCTTGCTTAATATTTTTGAAGCGAGCACAACGCCTGCGCCGTCGGGTATGACCAGATCGGCACTGTTTACAAGCTCTCGTATGCTTTCATCCTCTATGCAAAGCTGAACTATCTCCGCGTTGGGAGTAAACACAGCGTGAAAGCTTTTTGACGCGGCAAAGCCGTCTATGATATCCGTAGCTTCGTCGATCGTGACGTTGTCTATATTTACGCCTCTTATGTTTATCTTGTTTTCCACGTTAAAATCCTTTCGCTTACTCGTTTATATCCACGTATTCAAGCGATTGTAATTTCGCATTTTTACCGGGATCGCGCTTGAGAAAATCATATGCGAATTTTTTGCAGGTAAAACTCTCGGAAACGATACCCTTGCTTTCGCAAAGCACGTTTTCCGAATCATTTAACAGGCGCGCGTGAGCACAGAATCTGCAGATATTTTCGGGATTCTTTTTTCTCTTAAAACACATAAGCTTTCCGTTCTGCCGTAAGGCAAATTTATACTTTATTTTACATTATACTACAACTTTAGAAAAAACGCAATAGGGAAGCATCAAAGAGTTCCGATTGCATCTCTTATTTGCAGGGCGAAGTAAAGTGCCGTGTTCTGATCGTTTGACCATACGTCATAAAACTGACCTCTTTTACCGTTTACCTTGTAGGGATAAATGTAAGCGCAGCTTCCTTTTCCGCTTCCGAGATAATTGCTCATACAGTTTCTCATGCATACTCTTGCCTTGTTAGCGTACTCGTCATTTTTAGAGCAGAGCGCAAAATCGGCAAAGGAGCGCGCACTAAGACAGCTCCAATAATGCGGCATCGTGTCGCCGAACTGTAAAGCCTTTCCAAACCAGAAGCCGTCCCAGTATCTTATCGGAATTTCATTTAAGCGGTGGCTCGGCTGAGTTCCGTCAAAGCGATCAAGAAGCTCAATGTGAAGGCTCGCCGCCTCTGTATACAGGCTCTCGCCCGTCATCTGTCCGAATTCCGAAATAAATGTTGCCGCCGGGGAAACTATCGTCTGCTCGTAGTTTACCTCGTGAGCAGGGAAGCTTGTCCCGGTCTTAACTATATTGTC
>JAFQPF010000241.1 GCA_017411885.1 Clostridia bacterium | reverse complement strand
ATCAAACTCTCTAAATGTTTTGTATATCTTTCACTGAGCTTGCTCAGTGTCAGTATCTTATCTAGAGCTTTTAATTCTTGCTTACTTTTTTTGTAAAAGAATTGTCGAGTTTCTTGCTTGGTCGTATCTTGCTTTTTTAAGCTTCGTACTTCCTTCTTCTGTTGTTCAATTTTCAAGGACCGTCTCAAGCACCCTCGCAGGCACCCGATCATTATATCACATCCGCTACTCTTTTGTCAAGGCTTTTCTTTAACTTTCCTTAACTTTTTTCGCTTCTGTTCCCCCACCCTTCTCCGGGTGAGCCTGTCTATTATATCACCTTTACTTACCTTTGTCAAGGGGGTTTTACAAAGTTTTTTCGATTTTTTTCATTTTTTATTTTTTGTCAGTATTAACCATTATTTACAGTCGATTTTTTACTGTTCGCACAAAAAATTTAATAATATTTCTCCACCCCCTTTATTTTATCTTTTAATTCTGCTATAATAGTAATATTGATGGAACGGAGATGAATTATGACCTACAAAGCGCTTTCCTCAGAGCTTGAAAAGCTTGGCGTTGCCGAGCCTGATACCGAGGCGATACTGTTGCTTTCTCATCTTTTCGGTATAAGCCGCGCCGACACGCTGATATACCCGGATAGAGACTACGATTCCCCCGCGCTTTCAGAGGCTATATGCCGAAGAAGCTCGGGCGAGCCTATACAATATATAATAGGAAGCGTTTTGTTCTGCGGATGCGAGATAAAGGTCACCCCCGACTGTCTTATCCCAAGAAGCGAGACCGAGCTTTTGTGCGAGCTTTTGACAGATATTCTGCCAAAGAACGCTCACATTCTCGAATTATGCACCGGCTCCGGCTGTATTCCGATCGCTCTGCTTTCTCACAGAAAGGACATCACCTGCGAAGCTGTTGAGCTTTATGAAAAGACCGCCGCGCTTGCAAGATACAACCGTGACGCAAACGGCATCGGATATGACAGGCTTGACATTCTCTGCGCCGACGCGCTTGCGCTCGACGCGGACGTGAGGGCTTGCAAATACGACGCCGTCGTATCAAATCCGCCGTATATAAAAAGCGAGGTCATACCCACGCTTTCGCGCGAGGTATTGCGCGAGCCGCACGCCGCGCTTGACGGAGGCGATGACGGAATGCTATTTTACAACAAATTCTTGTCCGATTACGCAAAAATGCTCAAGGCTGACGGATTCTTCGCCTTTGAGATCGGCTTTGACCAGGGCGACGAGATAAAGAAGCTGTGCGAAAAGCTCGGTTACTCATGCGAGATCAGACGCGATTTTTCGGGATGCGACAGGATCGCTGTAATCAGACCATAACAAAAGAAATTTTATGACATATACTCTTAAAGTAACGCTAATTATGAAAGGAAGCGATCTTTTTGAATAAAAAGACGGTTTTATGTATGTTCGGCGGCAGATCGACCGAATACGAGGTATCATTAAGCTCCGCTTATTCGATCCTTTCCAATATAGACAAGGAAAAATACGACGTCCACACGCTCGGCGTGACAAGGGACGGAAGCTGGCTTTACTACACGGGCGATTACGAAAGCATAAAGGACGGAAGCTGGCACACGCACGACACTTGCTCTGCCGTTCTTTTGCCCGATCCGGCTGAAAAGAGCCTGCTTGTGCGCTCAGAGCCTGAAAAAATTATAAAGCTTGACGTAATATTCCCGATTATGCACGGCGCATACTCGGAGGACGGAACGCTTCAGGGGCTATTTGAAATATGCGGGATCCCTTACGTTGGACCCGGATGCCTTTCCTCGGCGGTAGCTATGGACAAGGTTTTCACGAAGATGGTGCTCAACAATCTCGATATTCCGCAGGCGCGCTTCGCTTATTTCCCCGATTTTGTAATAAAATCCTCGCTTGATATATGCATAAAGGCTGTCGAAAAGGATTTTTCCTATCCTGTATTCGTAAAGCCTGCCAACGCAGGCTCGTCTATCGGCACAGGAAAGGCTGTCGACCGCGCAACACTCGCGGATACGCTCAGGCACGCGGCGAAATTTGACACAAAGATAATCGTAGAAGAATACTTAAAGGGCAAGGAGATCGAGGTAGCGGTCATGGGTAACCGCGATATAACCGTTTCCGCGTGCGGAGAGATCGACCCCGGAAGCGAATATTACGATTACGACACGAAATACAAGAACAGCACCTCAAGCGCGTACATACCGGCGAAAATTTCAGACACAGCCGCGCAAAAGATACGCGAGCTTGCAGGCAAAATCTACACCGCACTCGGATGCAGGGGACTTTCGCGCGTTGACTTTTTCCTTTGCGAAAACGACAGCATCGTGTTTAACGAGATCAACACCTTGCCCGGCTTTACCGACATAAGCATGTATCCGAAGCTTTTTATGCACGAGGGAATGTCGTACAGCGAGATAATCGACAGGCTTATAACGCTTGCCTGCGAGGACGTAAAATAATACATATATAATAAAAGGAAGAAAACTATGTCAGTCGAAAAGGTTAAAGAGTACTTAAAGGACTTCGGACTTGATACACGTGTAGAAGAATTTACAGAGTCAAGCGCAACGGTTGAGCTTGCCGCGAAGGCGGCAGGAGTTATCCCCGCTATGATCGCAAAGACACTTTCGTTCAAGGTAGGCGACAGCGCCGTGCTTATCGTTACCTCGGGAGATACCAAGATCGACAACCCGAAATTCAAGCAGCTCTTCGGCACGAAGGCAAAAATGCTGACACCCGACGAGGCGATCGCGTTTACAGGTCACGCTATCGGCGGAGTTTGTCCGTTTGCGCTTGCAGATGATTCTGTCAGGACCTATCTTGACATATCGCTCAAGCGCTTTGACACGGTGCTTCCCGCCGCGGGAAGCTCAAGCAGCTGTGTCAGACTTTCACCCGACGAGCTTGAAAAGGCTTCAAGGGCTGTAATGTGGGCGGATATATGCAAGCCGATCGAAGAAAGCCCGGCTGACGGAGAAAACAAATGAAGGAATATTTTGCATCAAAAGCCGACGTCGCCGTGATCGGCGCAGGTCACGCCGGAATTGAGGCGGCTCTCGCTTCGGCAAGACTCGGACTTGAAACCGTGCTTTTTACAATAAACCTTGACGCGGTCGGAAATATGCCCTGCAATCCGTCGATAGGCGGAACAGGAAAGGGACAGATCGTTTACGAGATCGACGCTCTCGGCGGCGAAATGGGATACGCCGCAGACAAGGTAATGCTACAAAGCCGTGTGCTTAATTCAAGCAAAGGTCCTGCCGTGCATTCAAAGAGAATACAGGCGGACAGACGGCTTTATCAGAAAATAATGAAGCAAACGCTTGAAGAAACAGAGCATTTGCAGATAAAGCAGGCTGAGATCACCGATATCAGATGCGAAACCGACGAAAATGGCAACAAGCGCCTTACTCACGTAGTCACCGCCATGGGTGCGGTATGGGAGGTCAAGGCGGCGATAATCTGCTCGGGAACCTATCTTAACGGCAGAGTTATCACCGGCGAGGTCGCTTACAGCGCGGGCCCGGACGGTATGCTTCCCGCGCTTAAGCTTTCACACGCGCTTGTGCGCGAGGGCGTAAGGCTTATGCGCTTCAAGACAGGCACACCACCGCGCGTTCACAGCGACAGCATCGATTACTCAAAATTGGAGCTTCATCCGGGGGATACCGATATTCTCCCGTTTTCAAGAAAAACCGATGAAAACACGATCGCGAGCCGTCCGTCGCTGCCCTGCTATATCGTGTACACAAACGAAAAAACTCACGAAATAATAAGGAAAAACCTTGACAGATCGCCCCTTTATTCTGGTATGATCGAGGGTATCGGACCGAGATATTGCCCGAGCATCGAGGACAAGGTCGTAAGATTTTCGGACAAATCGCGCCATCAGCTTTTCGTTGAGCCGATGGGCTCAAACACCAAAGAAATATACCTCCAAGGCTTCAGCTCCTCGCTTCCCGAGGAGGTCCAGCTTGAAATGCTTCACAGCCTAAAGGGCTTTGAAAACGCGCAGATGATGCGCAGCGCGTATGCGATCGAATACGACTGCATCGACCCGACTCAGCTTTACCATACGCTTGAATTCAAGGAAATTTCCGGACTTTACGGTGCCGGACAGTTCAACGGCACGTCGGGCTACGAGGAGGCGGCAGGACAGGGGCTTATTGCCGGCATAAACGCCGCGCTCAAGATCAAAAAACGCCCCGCGCTCACGCTTGACAGGTCAAGCTCGTATATCGGCACGCTTATTGACGATCTTGTTATAAAGGGAACAAACGAGCCTTACAGAATGATGACCTCACGAAGCGAATACAGGCTTCTTTTACGCCAGGATAACGCCGCCGAAAGGCTTATGCCGATCGGTCACGAGATCGGGCTTGTAAGTGATAAGGACTATAACGAGTTCCTTTTTGAAAAAGAGCTTATAGAAAAAGAGGTCAACAGGGTAGAAAAGGCAAATATCCCGCCCTCAGACACGCTTGCACATATACTTGATGAGCATAATTCGACTCAGATCTCCACCGGCATCAAGCTCGGCGAGCTTTTGCGCCGCCCCGAGCTTGACTATGAGATTTTAGCGCCGATTGACAAGGACCGCCCAAAGCTTTCGCGCCGCGTAAGGCTTTCGGTCGAGATCGCGGTGAAATATTCGGGTTATATCAAGCGTCAGCTTATCGAGGTTGAAAAGACCGCGCGCCTTGAAAGCCGCAAGCTTCCGACAGATTTTGATTATTCCGCCATTACCGCGCTCAGACTTGAGGCAATAGGCAAGCTTAATAAGGTAAAGCCCGAAAATATCGGACAGGCTTCGCGCATAAGCGGAGTTTCGCCTGCCGACATTTCGGTCCTGCTTATATATTTTGATAACAAGAAGCACAAAAGGAATTTAAGTGATGACATTAAGTCTTAACGAATTTGAAGCGATATT
>JAFQPF010000240.1 GCA_017411885.1 Clostridia bacterium | reverse complement strand
CAACACTGTCAGGACGCCAATAAGTATAATTAATCGTGCGAAGCTCGCTTGTCGTTGAGGGGTCGTCTGAGGTTGATGAAATAAGAGTGTAGGAGCTTGCAGGCGAGTTTGGTATTGCAGCGTAATATACACCGTCGAGATAAGCAACTGTGGATTTTACTCTCTTCCAGAACGCAGCGGCGTAATTGTCGCTGTCAGCTGTAAATTTGCTTGTCCACACTTGTCCATGTTTGCCGTCTTCAAGTAACTCGCTGTCGCTGGACAGGAAGTACTTGTACATAGAAATGCCAAGTCTGTCGGTGATGGGGTCGTCGTGAGTAACGTCTACGTGGTAATAATCATCACCTATTTTTAACATCGACCATATATGGTTAAGCTCTGAGGATGTTACAGGATGGGTTTCGATACCAAGCTTATTCAAAATATGATTGTAAGCAAGCGTGTAGCTTTGACATACACCGATTTTGTTAATGAGCACACCGTATGCGTTAAATGCGTCACGGTTATTATTGTTTCCGGTTTCGTAAGTTTCTACATCATATTCAGCGTTCAGAACCAAATAATCGTGTGCGGCAAGCGCAATATCAACGTCGTTCATTTTATCCGTGTCGATAAGCGATATAACCTCGTCAACCTTTGCATCGAATTTTTCGATCATTTCGGGAATGCTATTGACGTCATAGTTATAAATTATGAGTATATAAGGCGTTTGCGTTGAATAGCTTAGCGAGCCTCTTACGTAGAAAAATTCGGGATGATCGTTTAATAATGTCGAATATCCCGGAAGCACTACGTTGTAAAACTGTTCGTAGGTTATGCCGGTATCGGTCAAGTCAATGTCCTTGTCAAGATTCTTCCAAGCGCTAACTATTTTATCATTAATCTTTTGAAGCGTTTCATCATCGATCGTCTGAGCGGATGAACGAAGCATAAGCTTATAATCGGATGGTATATAACCGTCCTGTAAAGCTTTGGATTCGTAATACTCAAGCGAATCATTCGAGGAGATCGTAATGCAAAGTCCTATTGTAATAATGCACAGTAGTAATGCTGAAAATAGTTTTTTCATAATATCCTCCGATTTGACTATTTAATCATACCTAATTTATCAAGCCAGTATATAACGTGTGAAGCAAAGCCGTGGTTACAGCTTGCATGGCTCGTTTCGTTTTCCCATAGAGTACCTGTGGTGTCGGCCATATACTCAAAATAGGACTTTATATTCTTAAGCAATTCGTCCTTCAGACCGTATCGCTCAAGGATATCAAGTCTTAAATAATTACCAATAAAAGCATTGGCAAAATATATTTCCGGATATTTATTGTTCTGTCTTCTTTCAAAGCCGAAATCATTAATCAGGATCTCAAAAAGCTTCGGATGAGTTTCCTTGGTGGCTATGTTGAAGTAAAAAGCATAATACTGACAAGCCTCGGTGCGTTCGCCCGAAAGAATGAGCTTGCCGTCGGTTCTGTATGCATTGTCGCAGAAAAATCCGCTTTCGGTCATAGCCATATCGCGTATTACGCGAATAAGCTCGCACGACTCTGATTCAAGGGCAGGATCGTTATAAAGCTTTGCAGCTGCGCGTTTAATGGCGCTGTAAAGCATATTTGTAGGGAAGCTTACGTCTTGAACAAGGTCGTTTGCCCTTGACCATTCAACGAATACCCATTTTTCAAGCTTTTCAAGTAATCCGTATTCGTTTTCAAATCCCTTGAAATATTTAAGCAGAGCATATACTCTGTCTTTTGCCGCATCAATAAAACCGCGGTCGCCTGTTCGCTTAAGATATTCCTCAAGCTCAAGCACGTACCACATTGACCAGTTTGGAATAAACGATCCGTTGTTGTGATCGGCAGGGTAGCACATTGGAATTGCACCCTCGGGAATATAATCAAATTTGTCGGGTATAAGAAAGTTTTCAAGAAAAGCTCTCTCGACACAGGATTTGCCGGTCAGAACTTTTTCAACTCGTGAAGTGAAGAAGCTGTCGCAAAGCCAACCGGCACGCTCGCGTGAAGGACAGTCCATATATATGTCAACCGTATTACTGCAAAAGGTTTCGAACGCGGCATCGTAAATTTTCTTTATGACCGGGTCTTTTGAAACAAGAACCTTATTGATTTTTGATGATGGGAAGGCGACCTTCCTCATATTTATATTTTTGATCTTAAAATCCGCGCCTTTTGCCGTGATCCTGAGATGCTTGAGAGTATAAGGCTCTGCGCACACAAGCCTGTATACACCTTTTTGGCAATCGTATCTGATTACGTTTACGCAACACATTCTGAACGGATATATATCAGATGATTCGGTGCGTATTTCATCGAAGCTTAAGTAAAGCACTCCATTGTTTGCTTCAAGCTCGAAATTGAATATACCGGTAAAATTGCGGTCGAATTCAAGATCTACGTAGGTATCGGCAGGGATGCTTATAACATCGGTATTTTCTCTTGATAAGGTTAGAGGTGAAAAATCGCAAAGCCCGAATTCTTTAGAAAGCTTGTTTTCGATCTGACCGTCTGTGTAGCCCTTTTGGAGAGGTGAACCGACGTCGTCAAGCTGGGAAAGATGGTAGTATTTTTCTTTTTCGCTGTAGCTTACATTGCCGCGTCCGATAAAGCTCGGGAGCAAAACTTCATAATCTCCGTATGGAATATTTCTTTTGATAAAGTGCTTGTTAGCAGAGTCGGAAATTGTGGTAATATTTTCATTTGTAGGGGAGGTTTCATAAGTGAAAGCACCGTCTAAAAGCTTATAATCCTCTACGAAGGTTCGCTGATAGGAATACTTTTCGACAATCTTAACTCTTTCATTTACATCAAAATATGAAAAGCCATAGCCGTTTTCGCCTGTACAAGCGATTATCTCGCCGCCCGATACAAGCTCAGCGCATACAAAAGACGGAACGTCAAGATATGCGTAGGAATTTATCGCGTAACCAGCTGTGCGTATTGCAACAAAGTTTGTTTCAGACTTCAGATACTTTGAAATGTCAATTTCATCAACTCTGTAACAGCCGTGAGCACATCTTGCAGGACCGTGTGCAATAAGCTCACCGTTAACCATAATAACGTAGCTTGAAGCGGCTGCTACCGAAAGAACAGTGTCAGAAGCATTTACTTGAGCTACGGCGGAAAGTGAAACGTTCATTTCGGTTTCTTTGTCTTTTATCCAGACCGGAACGGCTTTCTTAAAGAAAAAGTCAGTGTAGGTTTTCATTGTTTTACCTCCGTGAAAAAACAACTAAAACGGCAATTCACTATGCACCGAAAAGGTGCATAGTGAATTATATGAGTGAAGTATGAGTTATTTAGCTTTTACAAAGCGCATGATCATAGTAGCAACCTCGGCACGTGTAGCGCTGTTTGCGGGCTTGAAGGTGTTGTCATCATAACCCTTGATAATACCTGCCTTTACGCAATATGCTACTGCATCCTTTGCCTTAATGCTTCCTGCATCGGCAAAAGCTATGTCTGCAAGCTCAACGTTCTTTCCTGTGTTCTTTGCGTATCTGTAAAGCATATCGGCAAGCTCTTCACGAGTTACGTTGTCATCGGGTCTGAACTTATCACCCGCGTCAACGATCTTGTTTGCAAATGCGAATGAAACACCGGGAGCAAACCAAGCGTTTGCAGCTACGTCGCCATAGGGGTAAGCGGTAGTATTTGCTGTGTCGTTGCCAAGTCTTGAAAGT
>JAFQPF010000239.1 GCA_017411885.1 Clostridia bacterium | reverse complement strand
TTGCTTGAGAGCTACAAGGCGGCGACAAACTGGGCAAGCTATGCTGACAGGATCATTGCAATAGGAGGAAGCATATGATAATAACAGAATATTTAAAAACAAGGGAGGACGGTGTGGTTTTGAAGCGAAGCTTTATATACGGAAGCTTTTCAAAGCCAACGCCAAGGCCTCTTTCGAGTATACTTATCTGAGGATAAGGATCACCCTGACCCGCGGGCTTGGGAGATATTTTAAGAGTAGCAAGCTCGCCTGCACCGAGCTCCTTGTCGCCTGACGAAACGTTTAATATATTTTTAAGCTCTTCACCCGCGAAAACGCGGCTTTCGCTTTGCGCGGCAAGTCTGCTGAAATCGCTTTCAAGCGAAGCGTACAGGTTAAGAAAACGCCCGATCATTGTTGCGACCTCAGCTCTTGTTGCGGTGTTTTTCGGTCTTATGCTCTTATCTTCATATCCGGTTATAATTCCGTTTGCTGTTGCGAATGCGATACCCGATGCATATTCGGGTGACACCTTGTCGGCATCGGAGAAGGTAAGTGCGGGATCCTTTATCATCTCGCATTTGTAGCTTGAATAAGCAAATCGGTAGAGCATATCTGCGAGCTCTTCGCGCGTGATAGCATCGTCGGGTCTGAACATCGGCTTGTTTTTGTCAACGAGCTCGTAGGTGTATGCAAAATTAAGCGCATTTGAATACCATGCCTTTTCATTTGCATCGGCAAAGGCTGCTTTTTCTGTTTGACGGTCATCGTTTGCAAGGCGGGCAAGAACGGTTGCAGCCATTGCACGCGTCATAGATGCGTTTGGCGCAAATTCCGTGGCACTTACACCGTTGAACAGACCGCGCATAACCGATGCTCTGACCGCGCCGTATGCCCAATGCTCGCTTGAAATATCGGAAAACGAGATGTTCTTGACAGAGTATGCGGGAACCTTGTAGTCGGCTTTCACGCTGTAAAATACCGAATTTGGCTCGATGCCCGTTGCAAGAAGCCTTGAAAGAGTGTCCTTTGTGTACGGATATTCACCGACAAGACCTAAGCCAAGCTCGGGATTGGAGGTAACTCCTCCGTAAAGCTTGTTTTCGTGCTGGAAATAGATATTGCTGTTGAAATTGTAATTTCCGGTACCGGGATAGCGGAGATAATTAAGCCACTTGGAAGAGAACATACCTACGTTGTTGTCTACCGAGCAATTTTCGTAAAGGGTATTTGTTTCGTTAGGATCGCCGTAAAACAGGTTTGAATCCTTGTTTGTACGCTGCTGGCTCCAGCCGTAGCCTGAAAAAAGAGTATAATTGTGGTGCAGCCGCATATTCTTTATTGCAAAGGTTGCGGGATTGTTGTATTTCTTGTGATTTACAAGCCATACCTCAAGTCCTGTGTTTGCGTATTCGGTGATATTACCGCACATTTCAATGTTTTCAAATATAACGTCCTGCCCCTTTGAATTGTCCTGATACTGTACGGTAAAGCCGCAGTCGTATATCTGTGAAGCGTAGCAATTTTTTATGGTGAAGTTTTTGGCAAGCGTGCCGTAGATCTGCACCGCGTTTCCAAGTCTTGTGGGAGAGCCCTGCCAATGGATACCGCCGCCGATAAAGGAAAGTGTACAGTTTTGCACAGTGATATTTTCACCGCCACCTGCTAAACCGTGTCTGCCGTAGCCGTATATATCAAGATTATCTATGACATTGTTGCTTGTGAAACGGATAGCGGTAATATTGGTGCAAATGTCCACCGTTGTAAAACGTTTTGCAGGATTACCGTCCTTGCTGTAAAGGTAAAGTTTTCCGCTCTCGTGGTCGTACCAATATTCAAGATCGTGGCGCACGCCCTCGGGTCCCTTGACCGACGGTGTTCCCGTAGCGATCATTTCAAGTCCGTTTGAGTTTGTACCTATCCAATGGCCGTTCTGAAGCTTGATTCCCCAAGCCTTGCCGCCGTCAAAAATTATCTGTCCGACGTCATTGTGAAGATCACCGGGGATATCGTCTATGATCTGCGAAAAGACGTACACGTTCTTTATGTCTGTTTCTTTCCACATAGATTCAAACGAAGCATCTATAGCACCGATAAGCTTTGGCTTTGCTCCGCTTCCGTATGCCGAATATGTAACACCCTCGACGGTATTAAGCGTGTCTGTGCATCTGAAAACGCTTGTGCGTTCAAACAGCACGGCGTCTCCGGGCTTAAGAAAGCGCGCGCCCGAAACCTTTGCCACCGTTTTGAATGCGGTTGCCGGAGTAAGTCCGTCGTTGCTGTCATCGCCCTTTGCGGAAACGTAATAGGCTGTTCCCGAAAAGCTTACGTCGGTGGGAGAGTTAATGATCGCTTGCTTTTGCGCGTTTGCTTTTTCAAGATATTCGTTTATCTTGTTTGCGTCCGCATCGTAGAAGGGTACGTTTTCGAGTGCTTTGAGCTCGATTTCATTTTTGTGAGTTTTTGACTCATATACGAAAGCTTCTGCGTCCTTCTGATTCTTGAAAAAGCCGACGTATCTTATATCGTAGTACTGACGGCTTCCAAGCACCTTGCTATGGGATTTCCATGGCTTTAAGACGATGCTTGTTCCTTTAACACCGGGCGCAGCAAGAGTGCCGCTTGGATTGTCCTTGATATCGTTTACGTTAAAATACAGCTTGTGCCAGGCTCCGTCGGTTATGTGACTGATGCCGGTGTTGAGCCAGTTTGATCCGTGGAGAAGATCTACGAATTTGTTTTGAGAATCGGTTCTGTATTCAACTACAACGTATGGCAGCTCGTAAAGAACAAGCTCCGGGTGGGAAAATGTGTATTTGAGCTGATTATCACCGTATGAGCCGGGTGATGCAACACAATGCACATATCCGCCGTCTGCTTCAATAAGCTCACAGGCAAGATCTGTTCCCGCACCGTATGCATAGTAAAGATCGTTTGCGCTGATTATCCTATGTGTGCTTGCATCCGCTGAAAGCGGAGTAAACGGTATGCTCAAGGCAATCATAATTATAACGAGAAATAATGAAATGGTTTTAGTTGTCATTTTCTTACTTCCTTTTCCTTTCTGTTGAGTGAACATAGACTTTTCGTAAATTAACATAAAAAAGTCTTGCTTTTTTACTGATTTCAGTATACAATATTAAAGGAAAATTAGCAATATATAATTTGCTTGGATTTATGGACAAATCGACAAAACGGAGGGGCTTAAATGAACTTTGAGGCATATTACCGTTCATATATTACGGATACAAACGTCTCTGAAGACGGTATTCCGCTTCTTGTAAACTGTGTCGGAGTGTACAATTTTCCGACAGCATTATCTACCGACGATACACGCAATGACTGGTATCTTCAGATCGTGAGCAAGGGAAAGCTCCTGTGTGATGGAGATGTTACTATCGGGGAAGCTCAGTTTATAATACGATCTCCGCATAAGCGATACAGATATGAGGCACTCGACGGTCCTGCACGCTATTACTGTCTTCATTTTACAGGCTACAGGGTAAACGAGCTGTTAAATCTGTGCGGAATATGCGCAGATACTGTATATACGATTCCAAGGCAGGTTCTTGGTGAGATAGATAAGGAGTTTTCAAAGCTTATAAATGAGCTTAAATATAAAAGAAACCTGTTTGAAGAAGCGTGCGCGGCGATGACAAGCAGCGTACTGATCATGCTTGCAAGGGCGATAAAATACTATTCAAGCAATTACGAATCGGATTCAAAAGCTAACGAGCTTGATATTTCGATAGCAATAATACACCAGCATTTCGCGGGGAATCTTCGTGTTGGAGAGCTTGCAGCTCTTGAGCATATGAGCGAAAGCAGATACCGTAAAATTTTTGGTGAAACATACGGTTTTTCCCCCGGTGAGTATATCACACGCTTGCGTATAAGCCGTGCCTGTGAGTTTCTTTCAATGACCGATGTTGCAATCAGCGAGGTGGCGCGGATATGCGGATATCCCGATGCGCTTTATTTCAGCCGCATATTCAGTAAAAAGATGGGGTGTTCGCCGCGCGAATACAGGAAGGCTAACAGAAAAAGCATATGAGAATAACCAAAGAGCCGCATTTCGGATTATCCGAAATGCGGCTCTTTGTAATTTGATTAGTATTTGTAAATCTTACTTGATAAACGAGAACATATTTGCGTCGGCAACACTTTCAAAGAATGCAACGCCCATAATATCAAGGTATTCGCCTGCCTTCATTTCAAGTCCGTTCTGGTGATAAGGCTTGAACATAAAGGAGTAAATTCCCGTGTCAAAGTAGGTTTCGAAATATTCTGCAGCGGTAAGTCCCTGTGAAACTCCCTCGCCGCCGATAAACTTTGCTGTGGAAAGATCGAATATCATTTCAACCCAGTTGCCCTTGGCGGGATACTTGGGCTTGGGACCCCATATACGCTGATTTGCAGTGGGGTATACGTTAAGGTCGATCGAATCTGAGGAAGCGATGTTAGTTCTGAGTGCGATCTTTGCGAAGTGTGCGGTCTTCACGTCGAAGGCTTCGTTTGCAAAAATCGTGGTAATGCGTACTCCGTCAGCCGAAGCACCGTTTTCCTTTATTTCAAAGTGATGGTACTTCTTGCCGTTTTCTTCAAGCTGGCTTTCGCTGAAGTGAGTGCTTATCTTGGTTGTGATCTTGCTTGCATCAAAGGAAGCGTGAGGCATACCGGGAGTCTTTTCAAATATCGCGTTGATTGTGATATTATCGTTTATAACAGTACCCTGTGCTACGTCCCAGCCCTTGAATGCGCTTGCAGCCTTAACAGGCGCGCTTTCGGGGTATTTGAGAGTATCGCCCTTCTTTGCGGCATATTCGGAGATCACCTTGCCGTCGGATACGAATTTTACCATAACGGCGCTTTCTTCAAGTTCACTCTTATAAGCTTCTGCCGCCGCGTAGGTGGGGAAGAAGCCGATGTATTCGATATCTGTCGTATCTACGTTGTAGGTAGGCTTGGGGCCCTCTGACCAGGGTGAGATATAAAGTATACCGTTAAGCTGACCGTCATAAGTCTTGCCGGGGCGGATCATATCGTATACGCAAACGATTCCGTTGCTCCAGTCATTAGGTGTCATTTCTGCGGTAGCTACGCCCTCTTCGCCGTTCTTGCTGAGTGTAACGCTGAATCGGTCTGCTTCTGTTGTAGCCTTAAGACGGATCTTGATATAGGGATAATCCGCAAAGCTTACCTTTGCAAGACGCTCGAACATCATAAGTCTGGGATAAAGTGCCGATGTCGAGGGGTGCTGGGGGATAAGTCTTAAGGTCGGGAAAGCGGTGTCGGTATTCATCATACGCTTGTCACCGGGAGAGGTTGCTGTAACTGACGAAAGATCGTTTCCGTTAAATACGATGAAATCGGTCTTCTGGGAAATGGTGCTGAAGTCTGTCTTAAGAGCTTTGTAAAGGTCTACGAATCTCTTGATCATCGTAGCGACCTCGGCTCTTGTTGCTGTATTCTTCGGCTTTACGGAGCCGTCTGTGTAGCCCGAGATAATACCGTTTTCGGTTGCGAAGGATATACCTGCCGCATAATCCTTTGTAACAGAAGCGGCATCCGAGAAATCAAGGACCGGATCGGTTATAGCCTGAACCTTGTACTGACCGAGAGTAAAGCGGTAGAGCATATCTGCCATTTCCTCACGTGTAGCCGCATCGTCGGGGCGGAATTTGGTAACGCCGTCTGCGATAAGACCTGCGCTGTAAGCCCAGTTAACCGCATTTGCATACCATGCTGACTGATTAACGTCTGTGTAAGGTGCGGTTTCAACCTTTATTTCCTCGTCTGTGATACGCGAAAGCACGGTAACGAGCATAGCGCGTGTCATAGAAGCGTTGGGGGAGAAGGTAGTTGCCGACGTACCGTTGAAGTAGCCTCTCATAACCGCAGTCTCAACGTAGGAGTATGCCCAATGATCCTTTGTTATATCGGTGAAATTCATAGTCTTGGGATCATACTGGGGGATCTTGTAATCGGGTTCGGTGTAATAGAATACCGAGCCGGGCTCAAAGCCTGTTGAGAGAAGCATACCCATTGTGGTCTGATCGTACTTGTGCTGACCGATCGTACCTTCACTCTTGGCAGGGTTGAAGGCAACGCCGCCGAAGAGCTTGTTATTGTGCTGGAAGTATACGTTGTTGTTGAAGTTATAATGCTCAAGACCTGTGTAACGAACGTAGTTGAGCCACTTTGAAGCGAACATACCTACGTTGTCGTGTACCGAGCAGTTTTTATACTGAGTCGTGGTAATGCTCGGGTCGCCGTAGAAGATGTTACCGTCCTTGTTAGGTCTCTGCTGGCTCCAGCCGTAGCCGTTGTAGAAGGTATAGTTGTGATGGAGATCCATATTTTCGATACCCATCGAAAGCTCCTTGTTGGGGCCCTTGTTGTTGATCCATACCTCAAGACCTGTGTTTGAATAGCAGGCTACGTTGTTATAGAATTCAACGTTCTTGAACCACTTGCCCTTGTCGCCGGGGTCGCCCTGGAACTGGATAGTCCAGCAGCAGTCGTAAATGTTGTGTGCAAAGCAGTTTCTGATAATAAAGCCGTCGCACGCGCCGAATATTTCAACCGCGTTACCGAAACGTGTCGTGGTGTTGGGGTCAGTACCCTGACGGGAACCGCCGATAAAGCTGAATACACAGTTCTGAACTGTGAGATCTGTTACAGTACCGCCGTAGCCGATACCGTGGCTTCCGAAGCCGAAGAGCTCAAGGTTATCGATAACTACGCCGTTTCCGCTTCCTGAAAAACCGTTGCCCTTGTCAACGATCTCGATGGAAGAGAATCGCTTTGCGGGGTTTTCATCCTTGGAATAAAGGTAAAGCTTTCCGGTTTCAGCATCGTGCCAGAATTCAAGGTCGTGCTTAAGACCATCGGGGCCGTTTACCTTGGGAGTTTCTGTGGGGATCATTTCAAGACCGTTGGAGTTTGTTCCGATATAAACACCGCTCATAAGCTTGATGCCCCATGCTCTGCCCATATCGAATACGATCTGACCGACGTCACCCTCGATTCCGCCGAGGTTTCTCTTGTAAACGTAAACGTTTTCAACTCCTGTTTCAAGCCAGTCGGAAGGGTATGAGGCGTCGATAGAGCCTATGAATTTAGGCTTCGCACCGCTGCCGTAGGTCGAATATGTAACGCCTTTTTTGGTGA
>JAFQPF010000238.1 GCA_017411885.1 Clostridia bacterium | reverse complement strand
GTCTATCGCCTCAGCAACTAGAAGTAAGGTCATAATTTTAGTTACGGATGCAGGTGCCAGCGCATCGCTTGCATTCTTTGAATATAGAATTTCACCTGTGTTTGCTTCCATTAGAATGGCACTTTTTGCATTTACTTCGAGTCCTTCAACGTCAACGTCCTCGCTTTCTGCCCCGTTATTTCCCATCATTCCGTCGTTATAATCCATATCGGATGCAAAAGCTACGAATGAAAGTGAGCTAAGCATCATAACAATTGCAAGCAATCCCGAAATTAGTTTCTTCATAAACCACCCCTGTAATTTTATTTACTTAAAGATATTCTCTTTCTACCCGCAATATGAAAAAAACGGGGCAAAACACCCCGCTTATTTAAAAAATTCATCTCTTGTTATTGCGTAGACGGTAACGTCACGGTACTCGCCCTTACATTTTATCGCCTGGCGGTGCGTGCCCTCCGGACGCAAACCGAGCTTTATGGCAAGCGCCTCGCTCGATTTGTTGCCGCACAAAAATCTCACCTCGATACGGTTTAGTGACAGATCGCAAAATCCAAAGCGCATAACCTCACTCGCCGCCTCGAAGCCTATCCCCATTCGCCAGAATCGACGGTTCAGGACGTAGCCTATTTCAGCGGAATTGTTATCAATATCGAACGCCGTGAAGCCGCAGGTGCCGATCATCTTGCCTTCATACTCAACACCCCAGTCGTAAAACTCCCCCTTCTTATATCTGACAGTGAGATAGTTCAGGTAAAAGCGAGTATATCCTTTGTCGGTGTGCGGATACCAAAGAAGATATTTTGATACCTCGGGATCACTGCCGTATTCGTAAACGTCAGATAGATCCTGCGCGGTTATTTTACGCAAAATCAAACGCTCTGTTTTAAGCGTCGGTATTTTAGTAAATATCTTTAAATCATCGCGTGTCATAAGTACCCCGATAACGTCATTTGTATCAATTATATCACCTTCTCAATGATATTTGCAAGTCGGTAATCAAAATTTAAGCAAATAACTTGTATTTTTGAATGTAATATGTTATTATATTACAGTAAAGTGAGGTATTGCTGTGAAAAACAAAGGAACGAAAAGGCTACGCCTTTTTGACATAACGCGCGACGGAAAGGGCATCGGTAAAAAGGATGCGGATATCGGAAACGGTATAAAAGGCTTTTTCGTCTCATACAAAAACCATTTTAATAAAATACTTACCACCAACATAATAATGGTGCTCGGAAACTTCCCTGCCATCTTTATTATTGCGGCTCTTTCGGGATATTCCAAGATCGAGAGCTTTCTGCCGATACACGATCTCTTCCAGAATCTGACCGCATTCTTCGCTAATGAGCCGCCCTCCCCACACACTATGGCCCTTTACGCGATTACGGGTATTCACGCCCCCGTGCTCGTCCCGTCGGTCTGGACGTACGTTTTATACGGAGTCGGAGCACTGTTCCTGTTTACCTTCGGATGCGTAAACGTCGGAACGGCGTATATTCTCAGAAATCTTGCTAAGGGTGAGCCCGTATTCGTTTGGAGTGACTTCTGGTATGCGGTAAAGCGCAATTGGAAGCAGGCACTTCCCTTTGGAATTATTGATGCGTGTATAATCGTTATCCTGATAATGAATATAAACACCCTTCTCTCTTTAACGGGAGGCGGATTCTTCTACGGCCTGTTACTTTGGGCATATATAATTATTTTCGCGTTGTTCTTCTTTATGCGCTTCTACGCATACGTGCAAATGGTCACTTTTAAGCTCTCCATTTGGAAGATTATCAAGAACTCCTGCATATTCGCCCTTCTCGGCTTCAAGCGAAATATCGTTGCACTCCTTGGCATTCTTCTTGCCGTCGTGCTCGAGGTTGGGTTTATCTTCGCCTTCAACGGTATACTTATCTCCTTCGGTGTTGCGCTTCCGCTTTTGTTACTCTTCTCAAGCCTTGCCTATATGAAGGTTTACGCGGCGTACTTTAAAATCAAGGAGATAATGATTGATCCTTATCTTGCTGAGCATCCCGAGGAATGCGCGGATGATTCCGACGTCGAGGTTGTTATGACCGACGACGTCACGGAGCGCCAACGCCTTGATGAAATAAAGCGTAAAAACGGAATCGTCGACGATGATGATGAATAAAAAACCGCCCTTTTGGGCGGTTTTTACTTTATATCTTCAAGTGCGCCAAACTCATATCCCATATCTCGCCATCGGTCTATAAGCGTACCGAGGATATTCGCATTGGTTTTCGAGGTCGGATGTAATAAAATTACCGCCCCGGGGTGTGTTTGCGAGAGAAGACGGCTTATTGCACTATTCTCGTCGGGTTGATTGTTGTTATCCCAGTCTGCGTATGCAATACTCCAAAAAACGGTCGTGTAGCCGTTTTCTGAGGAGGCTTTCAGCTTTTCCTTCGAATACCGTCCCTCTGGGAAACGGAAGAATTTGCTCATACACACTCCCGTTTTAGATAAACACATCTCTTCTAGCGAGGAAAGATTTGCAAGAAATTCCTGCTCGTTAAGAGTTGTCATATCCTTGTGATTTCTCGTGTGATTTGCAACGGTGTGCCCTTCATCAGCCATTCTTCTTACGAGCTCGG
>JAFQPF010000237.1 GCA_017411885.1 Clostridia bacterium | reverse complement strand
TTCGCTTCTACAACAACGAACGTATTCAAACAAAAACAAAACTGACTCCGCTAGAAAAACGAAGTCAGTATGTTGCTTAAAACTTAATATCATGCCATACAAGGGTGTTTTTGTACTGTCCGCACAATTTGGGGCACAACACACAGCGAGGAGCCTTTTGTTTATTATAAGTATTTCTTAACTGTATCGGAAGCTTCGTTCTCGGGGATCGAGGAAGTGATGAAGCAGTTAAATCCGATCTTTTCGGAAAGCATATTCATTTCATCAAGGAACTTGTCGAAAGCGGCAAGATCGTTGTTGCATATCTTAAGTGCCGAATCTATAAAGAGATCGGTAAGATCGTGGTCGCTGGCAGAAATGCCGGCTACGAATCCAAACAGGGACTGCGCGTCATCTATAAAATACGCTTCAGCGGATATAAGACGAGATCTGTACTTGATTTCCGTTGTGAGCTTTGTACCTTTTTCGATGCATACTACAGAACCGTTACTCTGTGAAGAAGCTTCGTTAACGAGTTCAATGAGATGCTTGGTCTTTCCGGTGCCTTTAACACCAATCATAAGTTTTAACATGGTAGTGTACCTCCGTTTTAGGTTTGGAGTTTTCTAACTCCTATATATATAATACACTAAAACCTCAAAAAAATCAATAGGTATTTAGTCATTTTTGATAAAAACTTCAACAGTTAACATAAAGTTAACATATTGAGCTTATTTCATACGTTCTTCAAGAGCGGCCTTCTTGTCTTCATAGCCGGGCTTGCCAAGAAGTGCATACATATTGTTCTTGTAAGCTTCAACGCCGGGCTGGTTGAAGGGGTTAACTCCGAGAAGGTAGCCGGAAACCGCACAAGCGTATTCAAAGAAGTATACAAGATGTCCAAAAGCCTTTTCGCTTCTGTCGTCAACCTCGATAACGAGATTGGGCACACCGCCGTCTACGTGAGCAAGAAGGGTAGCCTTCATAGCGGTCTGGTTAACAAAGTGAAGCTCTTTTCCAGCAAGGAAGTTAAGTCCGTCTACGTTAGCAGGGTCATTGGGAATTATAACGTCGTCGTTTGACTTCTTGATATCAACGACGGTTTCAAACATCATTCTCTTGCCGTCCTGTATGAACTGACCGAGAGAGTGAAGGTCTGTGGAGAAGATTACCGATGAGGGGTAAAGTCCCTTGTGATCCTTGCCCTCGCTTTCGCCGTAAAGCTGTTTCCACCATTCATTCATCATAAGCATTGAATGCTCGTAGGAAACGAGTATTTCGCTTGCAAAGCCCTTGCGGTAGAAAAGGTTACGCAAAGCGGCGTACTTAAGGCAGTCGTTTTCTTCAAAAGCCTTGCTCAAATAAAGCTCGCGAGCTTCTGCCGCACCCTGCATCATAGCGTCAATATCACATCCTGCACAGGCGATGGGAAGAAGACCAACGGCTGTGAGAACAGAGAAGCGTCCGCCAACGTCATCCGGAACAACGAATGTTTCATATCCCTTTTCGTCAGAGAACTTCTTAAGAGTACCCTTAGCCTTGTCTGTAGTTGCGAAAATTCTTTCCTTTGCGCCCTCTTCGCCGTATTTGCTGACAAGAAGGTCGCGGAAGATCCTGAAAGCAACAGCAGGCTCTGTTGTAGTACCTGATTTTGAAATTACGTTAACGCAGATATCCTTGCCTTCGCAAATAGCAAGAAGCTCAGCAAGTGCGCTTGAGGAAATATTGTTACCCGTGAAGTAGATATCGGGAGTATTCTTTTTAAGATTATTGTATAAGGGAGACTTTACGTATTCGATAGCGGCACGTGCGCCGAGATACGAGCCGCCGATACCGATAACAACGAGAATGTCACAGCTCTTGCAGATCTTGTCTGCCGCTTTCTTAATGCGGGCGAACTCGTCCTTGTCGTAGTTTACGGGAAGATCGACCCAACCGAGAAAATCAGAGCCAAGACCGCTTTTATCCTTAACAGTCTTGTCTGCAAGGATCGTTTGCTCCTTGATGCCGGCGATCTCGTCGCTTGCAATAAAGCCTTTTGCGTATTTGTCAATAAGTTTAACAGACATATATAAACCTCCGTACCGCAAAGCGGTGTAAAATTATAAGCTCACTCTGAAAATATATTATTTGCAGGCTTGCACACTTATAACTATATGATACTACAAATTTACGCAAATTTCAACACTTACAAGCAAAAAAACGACAAAAATGGTAAAATTATCAAGCTATACAATAGTTGATTGACATAATATGGCTTAGATGATATAATTTTGCTGTTAAAAATGCAAATTAGGATCATAAACGCATTGGGCGTCGGATAAAGAATGAGTAAAATAACGAGTATAATTAAGCGTATCGGTAATGAAGTGAGAAGATTTTTCTTCCCGGGACTTTGTATATGCTGTCATTGTGTGCTTGAATATAAGCACGAGCAGTTTATTTGTAATGTTTGTAAGCAAAAATGGGAAAGCGCCAAGAGCAGTCATGCATCAAGGCTGAAGGGTTTGCCTGTTGTGCCGCTTGAGATAGAATGTGAAAACGGTATCCGTGAAAGCTTTGCGGCATCACTTGTCAGCTACAGACAGAATGCCCTTGAACCCGACTATTCTGTGCAAAAGAGGCTGATATTTGACTTAAAGCAACACGATTATAAAAGCCTTGTGGATTTTCTTGCCTGCGAGCTTGCAGAGCTTATAAGGCAAACACTTGTCGGGGAAAAGGAGATCAATAGCTTTATAATTGTTAGCATACCGCGTAATCCCTTTAACCTCATCGACACCGCAAACGACGGTGTTAAGGAGGTTTCGCGTGAAGTGGCACATATACTTGGCGCAAAGTATACAGAGGTATTCTATAAAAGCTTATTTTCAAAGGAGCAGAAGAAATTAAGCTCAAAGCAACGTGAGGTAAATGCCAGAAGAAGCCTGAAAATAAAGAAAAATGCGCCCGAAAAGCTTTACGGGCGCAGGATAATACTGATAGACGACGTTGTTACGACAGGCTCAAGCGTAAGGGAAGCGGCAAGGCTTCTTTACGACAGATGCCGAGCAAGAGCAGTTTACATCTATTCGATCGCGGGTAACGCGGATATGCTGTTACGTAAGGGATAAAATGCTTGATATTATCGCGTTGCTCACGTACATACCCTTTTCGCTCAGTACAAGTGCATTGCCCGAAAGCGAAAGATAACCGCATTTTTCAAGCGGCGCTGTTACTTCGAGTAAGCGCTCGCGTGGGATCACCGAATCAAGCTCGGATAGCTTGATTCCGCGTCCAAGCCTCAGACCAAGCATTATGCGCTCTCTCATAGCCTCGGATTCGTCAATAAGTGTGTGCTCGTCAATAATGCCGTCGTATACGCCTTTTTCGTAAGCATCACACACCGCAAGCAGGTCGCGCTTGTAGCTGTAGCGTACCGAGTCAATATATGAGTGCGCTCCCGGACCAAGACCTATATATTCTTTGCACTCCCAGTATCTGAGATTGTGGCGGCTCTCATAGCCCTTTTTCGCGAAATTGCTTATTTCGTAGTGTCCGTAGCCTGCTTCGTCTAAACGCTTGCAAATGTATGCATACATATCTGCGTCTGCATCCTCGTTAGGGAGAGCCAGACGCTCTTTTATTTTGTAAAAAGGCGTGCCCGGTTCGATTTTGAGCGAGTAAGCCGAAATATGCTCGGGTGCGGTTTCAATTACAGTCTTAAGCGTGTTTTCAAGTAGCTCTGTGCTTTGAGAGGGAAGCGAAAACATAATATCGGTGCTTATGTTGTCAAATCCTGCGGCACGTGCCTGAGATACCGTTTCAAAATAATCATTAAGCGTGTGTATGCGGCCAAGTACAGCTAATTCGCAGGAGTTTGCCGACTGTAAGCCGATGCTTAGCCTGTTGGCACCGCTTTCGTGTAAGGCAAGCATATTTACATCAAGCCCGGGATTGCTTTCAACCGTGAACTCACAATCGCTTGTCAGCGTAAAGCTTGAATACACCTCACGGATGATCTCGCATAAAAGAGAGCTTCCAAGCTCGGTCGGTGTACCGCCGCCGATATAAACCGTGTCAAATAGCCTGTCGGCATAAGCCGAAGCCTTGGCGCGTATCTCACCTGTAAGCGCGCGCACGTATCGCTCCTTTAAGCCGACATCCGCCTTAAAGGAGTAAAAATCACAGTAATTGCATTTTTTAGAACAAAACGGGACGTGTATATACAGTCCCGCTTTTTTTATGTTATTCATAAACTATCTTTCCAAATTTTATACAATGTTAGGGTATGGGTTAAGGATGTAAAATCTGCATAAACTCCACGCGCATTTTGCCTGCGGATGCTATCCGCCACACGCATTTTGCCTGCCCGGGCTTCCGGGCGGGTATGGGTTAAGGACGTAAAATCTGCATAAACTCCACGCGCATTTTGCCTGCGGATGCTATCCGCCACGCGCGTAATGCCAGCCTAAGACCGCTTGTGTTCTTTTGACTATCCGCCGCACCCTACCAAATTTAATCAAATGTTAGGGTATGGGCTAAGGACGTAAAGTCTGCATAAACTCCACGCGCGCTATACCAGCGGGTGTTACCCGCTAGTCCTCGTCGTCAAGCTTGAGGACCGCCATGAATGCCTCGGGGGAAACCTGAACGCTTCCGAGCTGACGCATCTTGCGCTTGCCCTCCTTCTGCTTTTCAAGAAGCTTCTTCTTACGCGTGATGTCACCGCCGTAGCACTTTGCAAGAACGTCCTTGCGCATAGCCTTAACAGTTTCGCGAGCGATCACCTTGCTTCCGATAGCCGCCTGTACAGGTATCTCAAAGAGCTGGCGCGGAATGTTTTCCTTGAGCTTTTCAACGATCTTTCGCGCACGAGCGTATGCCTTTTCGTCGTGAACGATAAACGAAAGTGCGTCAACTACCTCGCCGTTCAAGAGAATGTCAAGCTTGACAAGCTTTGAAGGCTCATATCCGCTTATCTCGTAGTCAAGCGAAGCGTAACCCTTCGTGCGGCTCTTGAGCGCGTCGAAGAAATCGTATACTATCTCGTTAAGAGGGAGCTTGTAGTGAAGCTCGGCGCGGTCTGTGTCGAGATACTTCATGTCAATGTAAAAGCCGCGTCTGTCC
>JAFQPF010000236.1 GCA_017411885.1 Clostridia bacterium | reverse complement strand
TCATTTGATTCTTCTATTACGTCGTCATTTACGTCAACAAGCTCGTCTGCGAGCGCATCAAGCTCGGTATCACCGCATTCGCATTCGTCGATCATCCAATCGTCGGCGTCGTCAAAATCAATGAATTTGTGTTTCGGCTTCTTTTCGGTTATCTTGTATTTATCGCAGATCAGCTTGAAAGCCATTATTACGCCTGCCGCAACAACAATGGCACTTGCGATAACGATAATAGTGGTTAAAGCGCTGTTTCTTTCGTCATTTCTTCTCATATATATTTCCTCCGTTATCCGTATTTACGGCTCTTACACTATTATAATACCACAAAAGTTATGCTTTGACAAGTAAAATTTGTAAAGTTACTGTAAATGTGATGCATCTTCAGCGGTGCGCGAGAGTAAAAAGTTGACAAAATCTCTTTCAAAGTGTATACTTATACAAGAAAGTAAGCTTAAAGGGGAAGTAAAATGCCTAAAATTATAAAGATATCTCTTGGCGATACTCTTGAAATGAAAAAGCCGCATCCCTGCGGAAGCAATCTTATGAAGGTGCTTCGTGTCGGCTCGGATATAAGGATAAAATGCGAGGGCTGCTCGCGTGACGTTACGGTGGCGCGGATAAAGCTTGAAAAAAACATTAAACGCGTGATCGCGGCAGACGAGTCTCAGGCGTAAGCTACAGAAAAAGAATTGAGAGAAAAACTATGACACAGAACTCTTTGCTTGAAAACAAGCGCAAAATACCGGTGCAATACAGGCTGTTATCTTTTGTGATACCCGCGCTTACTCTTGCGCTGGTTTACGTTGCGATGCTTATATATCCGTTTGGAAACGGCACAGTGCTTGTGCTTGACTTAAATGGTCAGTACGTGTATTTCTTTGAGGCATTGCGTGATGCTATATGGGGAGAGGGAAGCATTATATATTCCTTTGAGCGCGCGCTTTCGGGCGAGTTTCTCGGGATATTCGCTTACTATCTTGCAAGCCCTTTTTCGTTTATAGTCGCGCTTTTTCCGAAAAGCGCGATCCAAGAGGCAATGTTTACGATAATAGTATTAAAATGCGGTCTTTGCGGACTCACTTCTCATTACTTTATTACGCGCACGCGGAATATAAGCGATATTGGTGCGCTTATCTTTTCCACCTGCTATGCGCTGAGCGCTTACGGTGTCGTTTACGCCTCCAACACGATGTGGATAGACTGTATGTACCTGCTTCCGCTTGTAATGCTCGGAATTGAAAGGCTTATATGCGAAAGAAAATATCTTTTGTATACCTTAAGCCTTGCGCTTGCGCTTGTTTCGAGCTATTATATCGGATATATGCTTTGTCTGTTTGCGGTGTTTTACTTCTTTGCCGCGTATTTTTCGCGTACAAAAGAGGAACGGGGCTCACTTGTTGAAAAGGCGCATTTTGTAAAGTCGGGACTCAGATTTTCTTTGTTTTCGATAGTGTCTGCGCTTTTATCTTCTCCCGTGCTTTTGCCTGCGATATATTCGCTTTCATTCGGCAAGGATGATTTTTCAAATCCGAAATATGCCTTCCTTGAAAAGACCGATTTTCTTGATATTTTCCTTAAAATGCTTCCGGCATCCTACGATACCGTAAGACCGGAGGGAATGCCGTTTGTTTACTCTTCTATGCTCTGCCTTGTGCTCGGCGTGCTTTATTTTATCTTGCCGCAGATAAGCACACGCAAAAAGGTTGTGAACGGATCGCTTCTTGCCCTGCTTGCGCTCAGCTTTTGCGGCTCGACGATAGACCTTGTATGGCACGGCTTTCAGTTCCCGAACTGGCTAAATTTCAGATACAGCTTTATATTCATTTTCCTTATCGTGCTTATAGCCGCGGACGCCTTTGAGCATATAAAGGAGATACCCGGCGAGAAGATCACCGCGGTGGTGATCGCGATCATTATACTGTGCGCAATACTTCAGAAGCTTGAATATGAAAACGTTCTGATGATCGCTTGCATCTGGGCGGGAATCGGTACGGCGATACTTGTGCTTATAGGACTTAAGGTCTACAAATCGGGATACCGCGCGGGAATTATCGTTTTGCTTGTCCTGACTCTTATTGAGCTTTACGGCAACGGAGTTGCATCGGAATATATGATGCACGAGGACGTGGGCTTTTCAAAGCACAGCTCGTACTCCAATTTTATGAAAAAATACAGACCGGCAGCCGAATATATGAGCGAAAACGATAAAGGGCTTTACCGAAGCGAAAACTACAGCATCCGCAAGGTAAACGACAACTATGCGATCGGGCTCAACGGTGTTTCGGGCTCGACCTCAACGCTTAACAAAAAGGTTATTGATTTCTTGTCCGATATGGGCTACAGCTCTCGCTCGCATCATTCAAATTATTCGGGAGGAACGCCCGTAGGCGATTCGCTTCTCGGCATAAAATATCTTTTAAGCACGCCTGAAAAGGGCGCTGATCCGGCGTATACGACCGTATGGACCGATGAGGAAAACAAAGTCGTGCTGTATGAAAACCCCTATGCTTTGCCGCTTGGATATACGGTCGCATCCGATTTTGAAAAATTCGATACGTCGGCCGCACAGAATCCCTTTGAGCTTGTAAACCGTATGTGCGCGCAAATGACGGGCAAAACGCGCGAGGGACTGTTCAAGACCAACAAATACGACGTCAAGCTTGAAAACGTAGTTCGCGTAAACACGAGCAGTATGAAAAAATACAAGCGCGACAAGGATACCGGCGCGCGCTTGAGCTTTGTAATTACCGCATCAAGCGACGGCGTTATGTACGCTTATTTCCCGGTCACAAACGGTTACAGACGTGACGTTAATATCAAGTACGGTGAAGAGGAAATCGAAAATTACTTTACCGGAAATCACCAGAGCATAATATGCCTTGGCTATTTCAAGCGCGGCGAGAACGCATACCTTACAATGAGTCTTGAGGATGAAAAGGACGAGGTATATTTTGACAGCACCAACTATTTCTACACGCTTGATGCAGAGGTGCTCGATTATACGATGAGCGAGCTTCACCGCGGTGCGATGGAGATGGATGAAAAGCATACGGATACTCGCTTTACCGGTCGTGTAAATGTTGTGGACGGTCGCAATATTTTAATGCTTACGCTTCCGTATGATAAGAACATCGCCGTTTACGCTAACGGCACGCATCTTGACACCTTTGAGGTGGCGGGAATATTTACAGGCGTGCTTTTGCCCGAGGGTGAGTTTGATATTGAGGTGAAATATATACCGATAGAGCTTTATATCGGAATAATCTGCGCGATAATCGGCGTGATGCTTTTGCTTATATACAAGCTTGCTTCTATGAAGCGTGCGGGGAGCCCGGACGGGCAAAATGCGCGGTCCGGAAGCCCGGACGGGCAAGACGCGCGGTCCGGAAGCCCGGACAGGCAAAACGCGCGGTCCGGAAGCCCGGACGGGCAAAACGCGCGTGAGGCTTAAGCAAATTTCAAGTCATAAACCCATACCCCCACATTTGTTGAAAATTTTTTTGATAAACAATTTTGCTAAAATTGTTCAATCTCAGGGTAGTGTGCGGGGAGCCCCTGCGGGCAGGGCGCGCGGTCCGGAAGCCCGGACAGGCAAAACGCGCGTGAGGCTTAAGCAAATTTCAAGTCATAAACCCATACCCCAACATTTGTTGAAAATTTTTTTGATAAACAATTTTGCTAAAATTGTTCAATCTCAGGGT
>JAFQPF010000235.1 GCA_017411885.1 Clostridia bacterium | reverse complement strand
TAATCGACTGTATGTCAAAGATAATAGATGAGGCCGAGCTTGATTATATCAAGTGGGATTTCAACCGCAATATGACAGAGCTTGGAAGCGCGCTTCTTACTCCCGCACAGCAGAAGGAGCTTTCGCACAGATACGTTCTCGGTATGTACGAGGTAATGCAGAGATTGCTTGACAAATACCCGACGCTTCTTATCGAGGGCTGCTCGGGCGGCGGCGGACGCTTTGACGCAGGCATTCTTTACTACGCGCCCCAGATATGGACAAGCGACGACACCGATGCTATTGAAAGAATAGACATTCAGTACGGTACTTCACTTGTATATCCCGCATCCGCGATGAGCGCGCACCTTTCGGCAAGCCCGAACCATCAGACACACAGAGCAACAAGCTTCAAGACGCGCGGAATCGTCGCTATGGGCGGAAACTTCGGCTATGAGCTTGACCTTAACAAGCTTACAGACGAAGAAAAGGAAGCGGTAAAGAAGCAGATCGCAGATTACAATAAATATCAACAGCTCGTTCAGGGCGGCGATCTTTACAGACTTATAAGCCCGTTCAAGAACCGCCTGCACAGCGCGTGGGAATACGTTTCTCCCGACAAGAGCGAAGCGCTTCTCACCTTTGTCGTTATGCGCCGCGAGATCTATTCAAGATACTATCTTGTAAAGCTTCGCGGACTTGATCCCGACAAAAATTACAGATCAAGCGATGACGGCAAGATCTATTCGGGCGCGCTTCTTATGAACGCAGGTGTAAATCTCTGCAAAAATTACACCGACGGTGACAGCCTTATAATACACTTCACCGAGGTTAAATAATTCCGGAGCAAGTTTTATGAAAAACGTTCTCGCAATACACGATCTTTCCTGCTTCGGCAGATGTGCGCTGACCGTAATAATACCGACGCTTTCGGCTATGTCGCATCAGGTGACTCCCCTGCCGAGTGCGCTTTTATCCACGCACACCGGCGGCTTTACCGATATGACCTTCATCGATCTTTCGGATATGATGAAGCCGGCGTTTGAGCATATGCGCTTGTCAAACGCCTGCTTTGACGCGGTATATTCGGGCTTTTTAGGAAGCTCCGAGCAGATCGACACGGTTTCATATATAATAAAGGAAAGCCCCGGCGCGCTTATTTTCGTAGACCCTGTTATGGGGGATGACGGAAGGCTTTATCAGACCTATACCGAGGAAATGAAAAACCGTATGAGCGAGCTTTGCTCGCTTGCGTCGGTGATCACGCCCAACCTCACAGAGGCAGTATTTTTGCTTGATGATCCATACATCGACACCTCTTCCATGAGCCTTAAAGATGCAGAAGCTTATGCAAAATCGCTTTGCAACCGTCTTAAAAAAAAGTTCAGATGCAGACATATAGCTCTTACTGGAGTGCAGGCGCGCGAAAACGGCGTGTATTATATTAACACGGCGGTGCTATCAGACGCAGGCTTTGATTTCATCGTCAATGAGCACGTCGGCACAGGATACCCGGGAACAGGTGATATTTTTGCAAGCGTTCTTCTCGGCGAAATGTTAAAGGGCAAAGAGTTTGCAAAATGCGCAGAGCGCGCATCAAAGTATATCGCAAAGCTTGTGCATGACACGTATGAGCAAAAAACGCCCGTGCGCAACGGGGTACTGCTCGAAAATCACCTTAAAGAGCTTATAGCGGAATAATCTTTTCCGTGCGGCGTATAATATAACGATATTATCTGAAAGGATCAGGTTATGAACGAGATAAAGGTTACAGATATAAGTGAAAACGCCTTTAAGCTTATAGGCTCGGACTGGATGCTTATCACAGCAAAAAAGGCGGACGGAAGCTTTAACACAATGACGGCAAGCTGGGGAGGCGTGGGTGTTTTGTGGAACAAAAACGTATGCTACGTCTTTATAAGACCGCAGAGATACACCTATGAATTCACCGAGGAGGCAGACGAATTTACGCTCAGCTTCTACCCGGAAAGTATGCGCAACGCGCTGAGCTTCTGCGGAAAAAACAGCGGCAGAGATTTTGACAAGGTAAAAGAAGCGGGGCTTGTTCCCGCATACCTTGACGATACCGTATACTTTGAGGGAGCAAAGCTTGTATTGAAGGTGAAAAAGCTTTACAAATCAAGGCTTGAAAAGGACTGCTTTATAGACAGCACGATCCCTCAGACGTCTTATCCCACAGGCGATTACCACTACGTCTACGTCTGCGAGATAACAAAAGCATTATCAATATAAAGAAAAAGCGCTTTTGCATTATGCAAGGGCGCTTTGTTTTTATAATAAATCCCCGTATTTGAAATGTTCATATTATTATTGTATAATTGTGTCGAAGAAATTGTATCCCCGCGCCTATATTGGATATAAAGGAGATAAAAATATGCTTAAACGAGCAAGGATTTTGTTCTGTATTATATTTATTGTGTCGGCACTTTTATGCCTCTGTGTAAACGCAGACGAAGAAGCATGCTTTATAGAAAGCGTAAGTATAACCCGCGAGCTTGATGCCATTGAGGTTTCAGCAAGGCTTGACAAGGCTACTGTTGAAGAAAACGACGGCACTTTGGTATATCTTTTTGAGCTTCCCTCAAAAGCTTCCGATGACGACATAAGCACGCTTTCACCGATAGGCGAAAAAAAGATAGCCGAGCAGCTTTCCTTTAGCATCGAATTCAAAAAACGCTCGGCATATTCCTACTTTTTGCTTGCAACCAAAGGCTCGGACGGAAGCTATACCCCGATAAGTGCGCGAAGAGCCGTTGACAATCCCGAAATTCTTGCAAAAAACACCCGCGAATATCCTACTCGTCCCACAAAAAAGGGACTTAGCGCGCAGATCACCTCGGATGCACAGCATTTAGGAGTTGCACATACTATCATTAGTATAGAAATAGACGAATATATGTCACCCATCCGTACCACAACTACCATTCCGTTCACCAGATACGGTCAGACCTTCTATTTTTACGAGGATAAATTATCCGCGCTCGACCACAAGGTAAAGGTATACACAGACGCGGGTATAAACGTATATTTCAATATCGTGCTCGGAAGAAGCGAGCTTAACGAATTAAGCTTTATGTATCTTGATAAAAGCTCGACAAATGCTTCTCTTTTTGCCATCAACACAAAAACCGAGCCGGCATCAAGATATTTTACAGTATTTTGCGAATATTTCGCCGAACGCTACAGCTCTGTCGGCAATGAAAACGGCTTTGTTCCGGCTTACATACTCGGTTATGAGGTAAACAGCACCGATTTGTGGAATTATGCGGGAAGCATAAGCTTTGAGGATTACGTCAAGGCATATGAGAGCGCATACAGGATCCTCCACACCGCACTCAAAAGCACATATTCAAACGCAAAAGCCTTCGTTTCGGTATCAAACCTTTTCAATGCGGGAGAAAATACAAGTGATTACGGTGCAAGAGAATTTCTCTCGGCATTTGCCGCAGCTATGAAGGCTCACGGAGACACCGACTGGGCTCTTGCAATAAATCCTTACCCCTCAGACCCCAACCTTACCGAATTCTGGCTTGATGACAAGGCAGGAGACAGCATCGAAAGTGAATACCTCACAATGAAAAATCTCGGCGTACTTTGTGAGTTTATGCGCCTTGAGGATATGTTATACGAAGACAGGGTTCGCGATATTATTATCAGCGAATTCGGAGTTCACGGAAACATTGATGATGCGCGTAACAACGACTGCCAGGCAGCGGCATACGCGCTTGCATATGCTATCGCCGACAAGTGTGAGGATATAGACGCCTTCCTTTATTACAGACACGTTGACCATCCCGCAGAGCCTGTGCATCTCGGTCTGTGGAGTTCAAACGCGTTAAATCCGCTGACACCCGAAAGCAAAAAAGCAATCTACACGGTGTTCAAGGACGTCGACACAGCAAATTATGCTCACGGACTTGAAATGGCGCGCGCCTTTGCGGGCGACGAGCTTTTTGATAAGCTGATCGGAGATTATGCTCCACAAGCAAAAAGACTTGTGACAGACGCCGTGCCGATGCTTAAGTCGGACATAAAGGGCGCACTCAAGGAGCGAGTACTGTTCGACCTTACTCTCGGAGATTTCTGTGATTTTTACCCGGCAGACAACTCCTCTTACGTTGAGCTTCGCCCGATAAATGAAGACGATTATGCGACCGCGCTCTATTCGCACCTCAACCCGGAATCAGCGCTCACATATTCGGGCATTTCACGCTCGCTAAAGGGCATAGACCTTTCGCGTGCGCAGTATATAACGCTCTCGTTTTTACCCGTAACGCCCGAGGAGCAAACGCTTACCTGCCTGCTCGTGCTTGATTCGGACGCGGACGGACGCGATATCGTTTACGAGGGGATCGTTCAGCTTAATTCCAACGCCGAAGCCGATCTTACCTTCAAGCTTTCGGATTATATAAAGGCGACCGACGGAAAGATAGATATCCTCAAGCTTTGGTGCAAACCGTCCTCGGGAGTACTCTCCGACGGCGAATACGGACTGTGGCTCAAAAAGGTAACTATTCACGAAAAAACAGGCTTTTCACTCTTCGTTTCTTTGCTTGTAACCGTGCTTAAGATCATACTGATAGTATCGGTGATCGCGCTTTGCATTTTTGCTTACGCATACAAACCGCTCAGAAACAAAATCAAGGGTATAATCGGCAAAACCCGCTTTAAGATAATCGGCTTCCTTAAGGACAAAAAGATAATCTCC
>JAFQPF010000234.1 GCA_017411885.1 Clostridia bacterium | reverse complement strand
GCGCAGAATACGTCGAGCGAATCGCACCAGGATTCGATCTTTAAGTTTCCGCGCACGCCGTGCGTGTTTATTATCTTTCCGCATTCGAGATATTTTTCTTTTTCTGCCATATTAAGATTCCTTTACCGTTTGTTTATGATATATTGTAACACAATTTAGAAAAAATGCAAGTGTGAGCAAAATATTTTGACCCTTTACGTTGTCCTGTGCATAGCTTTTGATACCTTTGGCATAAATATTAGTTATAAGAATAAACACAAAGGAGTACGTATGTCTGCTAAGATCAAAGGAAGGTTTATATTAAAGCTTGTGCTGTTTTCGCTTGTTTTTGCCCTTATAGCCGCAATGCTCGGATATACCGGATATACTTTTGGCAAGCGCGATCTTTCTCTTTCGGCTTCTGTCGGTGAGGTAAAATCAAAAATGGTGATAATAGATCCCGGTCACGGTGGAGAGGACGGGGGCGCTACCGGCATAAACGGCAGGCTTGAAAAGGAGCTTAATCTTGAGCTGTCAAAAAGGCTTGAGGAAATGCTCGCGCTCTTAAGCGTTGACGTGATAATGACGCGTGAAAGCGATATATCGCTCGGCGAGGATGCCGAAAAGGGGAAGCGCAAGATGACAGATCTAAGGCGTCGGCTTGAGCTTGCCGAAAATAGTCCCGATGCCCTGTTTTTGTCAATTCATATGAATAAATTTCCGCAAGAGGTATGCCGCGGTCTGCAGATATGGTATTCGCCGAATAACGATAACAGCCGCAGGCTCGCGGATATTGTGAAAAACAATATAAGCACACGCTTTGAGCTTGAAAATATGAGAGAAAACAAGAAGGCAAGCTCGTCAATATATCTGCTTGACCGAATGAAAAACGCATCTGTGCTTATCGAATGCGGATTTATTTCAAATACCGAGGAATGCGAAAGACTTTGCGACTCTGTATATCAGCAGAAGCTTGCCGCAGGTATTGCGTATTCGGTGCTCGATTTTTATTTAAGTGTGGGCTGATCACTTTATAAAGGGAAGCGCTTCAAAAATACTCTTTACGGGTATAAGCTCGACCTCGCCGTATTTTTTACCCTTGAGCTTCTCCATATTGCGATAGGGTAAAAGTATCTTTGTAAACCCGAGCCTTGATGCTTCTGAGATCCGCTTTTCTATTTCGCTGACAGCTCTGACCTCGCCTGAAAGCCCTACCTCACCTATAGCGATAAGTCCGCTTTCGACCGGAAGATCGCGTATGCCCGAAATGAGCGCAAGTGCTACTGCAAGGTCGGATGCCGGCTCGTCAAGCCTCAGTCCGCCGATTACGTTGAGATAAACGTCGCTTGTATAGAACTTGAAGCCAAGCCTTTTTTCAAGCACGGCGATAAGTAAGCAGGCGCGGTTGTAATCAACGCCGTTGGAGGTTCTTCTTGGAGAGGGGAAGGCGGTAGACGTGACAAGCGCCTGAATTTCCGCAATGACCGGGCGCGTACCCTCTACCACGCATACGGCACAGCTTCCCGAAACACCCTCGCGTCTGTCCGAAAGCAACATTTCGGATGGATTAGGTACCTCGGCAAGTCCCGAATCGGTCATTTCAAAAAGCCCGATCTCATTTGTTGAGCCATAGCGGTTCTTGATAGCGCGGATCATTCTGTAGGAGCGTATCTTTTCGCCCTCGAAATAAAGCACGGCATCAACCATATGCTCAAGCACCTTAGGACCTGCGATCGAGCCCTCCTTGTTGACGTGACCGACAAGGATGATGGATATTCCCTCATTTTTTGCCTTGCTTATAAAGGAAAGCGCGCATTCGCGCACCTGCGCGATGCTGCCCGGAGCAGAGGCTACCGTTTCGCTGTATATCGTTTGAATAGAGTCGATGATCATTATGTCGGGAGAAAGCTTGTCAGCCTTTTCGATTATGCTTGAAACGCTTGTGTCGGTGAGAAGATAAAGGCTTTTCGCTTCTTCTACGCCCTCAAGCCTTTTGGCTCTGAGCTTTATCTGATCGCGCGATTCCTCGCCCGATACGTACAGTACCTTTCTGCCCTCGCTTGCAAGAGTTTTGCATATCTGTAAAAGCAGAGTGGATTTACCTATGCCCGGCTCACCCGCGAGAAGCACGACCGAGCCTGATACAAGCCCGCCGCCAAGCACGCGGTCAAGCTCTCCCATACCGGTAAGCTCACGCGCCGTGTCGCCGACCTCGTATTCATCGAATTTTACGATCTCGTTTTCATAAGCAGGCGCGACACGCTTTATTTTGACAGCTTTTTCTGCCTTTTCAAGCTCCTTTTCAGCCTCGACCGCCGAATTCCACGCGCCGCATACCGTGCATTTTCCAAACCATTTTGAAAAGCTTGCTCCGCATTCGGCACATTCAAATACAGTTTTGTTGTTTTTCATATTCTTATCCAAAGTTACTTATTTTTGCTTATTTCCGCTTCTCTGATATAGGGAAGCGTAAAGGTGAACTCACAATATTTGCCGTATTCGCTATCTACGCTGATGCTTTCCTCGTGAGCGTCGATTATCGTTTTTGATATATACATACCAAGGCCGACGCCTGTCTTGTCAAGGCCGCGGCTTTTGTCGCTCTTATAAAAGCGGTCGAATACGAATGCAAGCTCTTCTTCCTTGATTCCTTGACCCTCGTTGTAAACGCTTGTGTATATCTTCTTGTTTTTTTCTGTTATAGTAATGCGGAATTTAGCGCCCTCACTTGAGAATTTTACCGCGTTGTCGCAGATGTTGTACAGTATCTGATATATTGCATCTCTGTCTGCCCAGGCGAACATTTTGTCATTATCCGAGATAAATTCAACGTCGAGCTTCTTTTTCTCAATTTTTTGCTCAAAGCCGATGAGGATGATGCGCGCCATTTCACATATATCAAAGGCTGATTTTGTGAATTTGCGCTCACCTGCCTGAATTCGCGTGATGTCAAGAAGCGAGCTTACAAGCCTTGAAAGACGTCTTACCTCGGTCCTGATAACGTCAAGATAATATTCGTGCTTGTCTTCGGGTATAGTACCGTCGATGATGCCGTCAATAAAGCCGGATATCGTTGTCATGGGCGTTCTTAAGTCGTGGGATACGTTTGCAAGGAAGGATCTGCGCAGCTCGTCGCTGTTTGAAAGCGAGCTTGCCATCGAGTTAAAGGCGATCGCAAGATCGGAGATCTCGTCCTTGCCGGTTACCGGCACGCGCACGTCAAAGTGACCGTTTGCAAAGCTTTTTGCGGCGCGGTTCATATATTTAAGCGGTCTTGTAATGCGCTCACTTATGAAATATACCGCGATCATGGTTGCGAGAAGTATCCACAAGCAGGTCATAATTACCGTTTTTATCATACTGCGGTTAAGCTCGGGCAGAGAAAAGTTTGATGTGCATACGAAAAGCACACCGCAGGTGGGGTTCGAGTAATTGCTTATCGGCAAAGCGTATACCAGATGCTTTGTCGCATCGGTGCTGTTCAGATAATCGGTGCCCGAGAACGAACCGTTTTTCTTGGCCTGCTCAATGATTTCAACAGGTAGCTTTTCTACCATATCTTCAACGTCGCTGTTTTGCGATGAGCTTTCGTTTTGCAAAAGAACGTTGCCGGCTGCATCTGTTATATAGGTGTTGATATCCTCTGTGTACTCGTCAAGCGCGTAGATAACGCCGAGCAGAGTTTCACGGTTTTCTTTTATATAGTCGTTGAAGTTGTTTACCGACAGAGAATCTCTGCCGTTGCCGTCGCGCCAATACATAAAACCGAGAACGGTATCGGCGACCTTGATTATTGAGCCTGATTTTTCGCTTTGCGCGTAATTATTTACCGTAGAGCCCAAAACTGCCGCGAGTATTGTAAAGCTCACGAAAAGTATCAGGATAAATGCCGAAATATATTTTGTGAATACGCTTTTGAACATCATTGTTATCTCCGATTTAAAACTATACATAATATATTGTAGCACAAAATCCCGATTAAATCAATAAATATATGTAAATAAGTAAAAAATAGGCACAAGGGCATAACAAAAGGCAGAAACGGAAGCTCCGTTTCTGCCTTTTGTTAAATATTTCAGTCGTGTAAAAGCTCAAACTTGTAGCCTACGCCCCATACTGTGCGAAGAGTCCACTTGTCCGAAATTCCCTCGATCTTTTCGCGGAGTCTTTTAACGTGAACGTCAACAGTTCTCGAGTCTCCGAGATAATCAAAGCCCCATACCTTGTCCAGAAGCTGATCGCGCGTGAAAACGCGGTCGCAATTTGATGCAAGGAAGAAGAGAAGCTCAAGCTCCTTGGGGGGAATGTCTACGCTCTTGCCCTTAAGCTTGAGCTCGTATTTTTCAAGGCTGATCTCGATGTTGTCATATTTTACAACAACGAATTCGTCCTTGGAATCGTGCGAGTTGCAGCGTCTGAGTACAGCCTTTACTCTTGCGGAAAGCTCCTTGGTTTCAAAGGGCTTTACGATAAAATCGTCTGCGCCGAGCTCAAGGCCGAGCACCTTGTCGAATACCTCGCTTTTTGCCGTGAGCATAATGATCGGCTTGGAGGAGATCTCTCTTATCTCGCGGCAGACCTGATTTCCGTCCTTTTTGGGGAGCATAAGATCAAGAAGCACGAGATCGGGCTCAAAGGTCTTGAAGGCGTTGAGTCCTTCCTCGCCGTCATGGGCTGTCTTTACCTCGTAGCCTTCGTTTTCAAAATACATTCTTAAAAGATCGCAAATGTTGATATCATCGTCGATAACAAGTATTTTCGTTGCCATTTTTATATGTCCTTTCTTGTGATATGAATTACAAATGTTAACTTTGACAAGAATATGCTTATGTTCACATTATAGCATAGGCGGAAGCGAATGTCAATACCTGTAATCTGAATTTTACGTGAACAACGGGTGAAACGGATGTGAAAAGACAGCAGTTGCCCCGATGTGTCGGTAAAATGATTTAAAATTGTCAAAAAATTGTTTATTTTGATATTGATTTTATCGGAAAAGTGTTATATAATATAATGTATCTTTAATTTTGACTTGGTATGCCGCTGGAAGCGGCGGAATGGAGCATTAAATGAAGCTTGGTATAGTCGGACTTCCGAACGTTGGTAAGAGTACGCTTTTCAACGCGCTGACCGGCGCAGGTGCGCAGTCTGCGAACTATCCTTTCTGTACTATCGATCCTAACGTGGGCATAGTATCGGTACCGGACAGCAGACTCGATTATCTCAGCGATATATATAATCCTGAAAAATACACTCCCGCGATAATCGAATTTGTGGATATCGCAGGTCTTGTAAAGGGCGCGTCACAGGGAGAGGGACTTGGAAACAAATTCCTTTCGCACATACGCGAGGTGGACGCTATAATCCACGTTGTGAGATGCTTTGAAAACGACGATATAATCCACGTTGACGGAAGCATCGATCCCGTGCGCGATCTGGATATAATAAATATGGAGCTTATCCTTTCGGATATCGAGATCGTTGAGCGCAGAATAGACCGCACGACCAAGGCTATGAAGGGCGATAAGACACTCGCGGGCGAGCTTGAATTCTTAAAGCGTGTGCTTGAGGTGCTTTCAAACGGCAAGAGCGCGAGATCTGTTGAAAGAAGCGAGGAGGAAGCACTCGTTATGAACGAGCTTAGACTTCTTTCGGACAAGCCTGTAATATACGCGGCAAACGTATCCGAGGATGATGCGGTGAACGGCTGCGACGCTAACCCCTTCTATAACGCGCTCAAGGCGGCTGTTGCCGATGAGCACGCGCAGATAATGCCGGTATGCTCCAAGATCGAGGAAGAAATTTCCGAGCTTGAGGCTGATGAAAAGAAGATGTTCCTTGAAGAGCTTGGTATAAACGAAAGCGGTCTTGATAAGCTTATCAAGGCAAGCTATTCCTTACTTGGACTCATAAGCTACCTCACCGCAGGACCTAAAGAGGTTCGCGCGTGGACTATCACCAAGGGTACAAAGGCGCCTCAGGCGGCAGGTAAGATACACAGCGACTTTGAACGCGGCTTTATCCGCGCCGAGGTCATCGGCTTTGATGAGCTCGTTGCCTGCGACGGCTCTATGAACACCGCAAAGGAAAAGGGACTTATCCGCAGTGAGGGTAAGGATTACGTTATCTGCGACGGTGATATAGTTCTGTTCAGATTTAACGTTTGATTATCGGAGGCTTTATTTGAAACACGTTGATATTTATACCGACGGCGCGTGCAAAAACAACCCCGGTCCCGGTGGATACGGCGCGATTCTTGTCTATAACGGCAGGGAAAAGGAAATATCGGGCGGAGAAAAGCATACAACAAACAATAAAATGGAGCTTTTAGCCGCGATAAACGGGCTTAAAATGCTGAAGGAGCCCTGCGAGGTCACCTTATATTCGGATTCCAAGTACCT
>JAFQPF010000233.1 GCA_017411885.1 Clostridia bacterium | reverse complement strand
TTTGGAGGTAGATTGTATGACCGCCCGCATTCGAAGATACGGTGTATGTACCGCCGTTAACTTCAGCCTTTGCGCCGGTATTTACCGAAAGTCCTCCGAAGCCGCCGACAACGTTTGCGCCGTTAGCGGTCAACGTGCCTGCATTCCAGATCGAGTAGGAATAGAGAGCTGTAGTTCCCTTGTAGGAACCGCCTTCAAGTATAAGTGTTCCGTTATTCTTTATAACTCTTGTAGCTTGAGAAGTCGAAGCGGAAACGTCGATCGTACCGTTAGCTACAGTCAACGTACCGTTGTTTTCGATAGCGGTAACAGTAGACGAAATGGTCTTGCCGCCAAGGTCAAGTGTTACAGTCTTTCCTGCGGGTACAGTGACAGTATTCTCTGTCGCGATGTCTTTTACTACCTTATATGTACCGCCGTTTGCAAGTGCTGCAACGAGAGATTCATAAGAGCTGATCTCGCCGTCGTAGTCTGCGCCTGCGTCATACTGATCGTCAAAGCTGTCATTCTCATAAGTGAGCTGTGTAGCAACAAGCTTTACAGAGAAGCCGGTGTTGCCGATTGTAAGATTCTGGTATTCGTTACCTGCAGATTCCTGCATCTTGAGTGCGATACAAGCTGTTACAGAGTTGTTGCCTGCAGCCGCGGAAAGCTCGCCGTGAGCCGCACCGTCAGCCTCTGCGATCATATCTGCGAGTGTGCCTACCTTAACAAGGCTTCCCATAGAAGAACGTGTGGGAGCTGTGAAGGAGCCCTCTGTCGTTGCGAAGTAAACGTCGATAACGTTTGCAAGGATAGAAGCCTCACCCTCGGGAACGATGCTAAGCATATATTTGAAAGCAAGGTTGCCTACGTTTTCAATCTTTACATACTTAACGTCTGTGTAGCCGGGCTCCCAGAGGTTATAGTTGAAGATCTTACCTGTGGATGCATCAGCGTAAGTGCCGTTGAGAGCATCTGAATAGGTCATTTCAACCTTAAGAGTACCGGATGCGATAATGTTGCCTGTTGATTCAACGCTGTCGGTGAACCATGCGAATGTTGTGCCTGCGAGCATAACTACGCAGAGGAACATCGAAACAACGCTTAAAAACAGTGCGCGTTTTGTGTTTTTCATCGTCATTTCCTCCTGATGATTAAATAAATAATGGTACAGTATTCCATTATTGTAGTAATTATATCATACCGACGAAGTAAAGTCAAGGCAAATGTTAAATTTTGATACAAAAAAAGCCCTGAGGTTAACTCAAGGCTTTTTTCCATCAATAATGTTATTATCCTATAACAGTTGCATTTGCAGCATTGTTCGTTACAAGAGTTGCAAGATTGTCTGCTGTAAGCGCAACGCCGCCTATTTTGCAGTTTTCAAAGGTAACTGCGGCGCGAGCATCCACTCTGAATCCTGCTTCAAACTCACATCCGACAAACTTAGTCGGAGCATAAGGACGGCAGTAAGCATAGCCGTTACCCTCTCCGAAGCTGCAATCGGTAAATTCTACCTTACCAATTGTTGCCGCATAGCTTGTCCAACCGTTGAAGGTACAGCCTGTTGCGTAAAGGTTCTGATTAAGACCCTGGTCACAGCTGATCGTGTAGGTTGTTCCGTCAATAATCACGTTTTCAAGGATTACAGGTTCACTATGAGTGCTGTTGTGGTTAACGAAGATACCGCGGAACGAGCCGGTAACTGTCAGATTTCTGATCGTACCGCCCGTGGTATTGATACCTGAATCCCATGTTCCGCCTGCGCCCTTGATATCAAGTATATTGCCGTTACCGTCAAGAGTCTGTCCGTTTTTAATATTGATACCTGTCGTACCGTAAGCATTACTCATATTTGCAGGCTCGATCTTAACATCATCTAACAAACCGATCGTTTCGCCTGCACCGGCATTTTCAAGATATTCGATCATCTCATCAGCATTCGTTGCGTAATAATCTGCTACAAATGAATCCTCATCATACTTATTATCGAAGCTGTCCTTTTCATATGTAAACTGAGTTGCATTAAGAACTATGCTGAAATCCGAGCCTATAGACTTGTTCTGGTAATCGTTATCTGCGCTCTCCTGCATATGGAGAAGAATACCTGCCTTGAACGAGCCGGTAAGTGCGTTTGCTGCAGCCGCCTGTGTTTGATCTATATTTGCAGCTCCGCTTGCAGGAAGAAGAACACCGTAAGCAATTCCGTCAGTATCTTCAATGAGCTGAGCAAGTGTTCCTACCTTGGCATAGCCTGCAGAAACCGCATCTTCGAATTTTACAATATCTGTCGTGGGATTGAGAGCAAAGTATACGTCGATAACATCCGCGAGTATGGATACATCGCCCGTAGGAACGATAGTGAGATTATACTTGAAAGCAAGATCTCCTAAATTCGTTATTTCTATATACTTTTCATCTGTGTAGCCGGGCTCCCAAAGCTTGTGATTGAATATAGCTGTATCGGAAGCATCAGCATAGGTGCCGTTAAGGGTGTTGGAATACTCCATAGCTACCTTGAGTTCACCTGTCTTGATAATGTTGCCTGTTGATTCAACGCTGTCGGTAAACCATGCGAATGTTGTGCCCGCAAGCATAGCAACGCAAAGGAAGATCGAAACAACGCTTAAAAACAGTGCGCGTTTTGTGTTTTTCATCGTCATTTACCTCCTGATGATGTTGATTATTGTAATGGCATATCGCGACATTACTTATACAAGTATACCACAACAGTTATATTAAATCAATGCCACTATTGCACAAAATTAGAAGCAACTTTTACTATATAACAGTATGAAAAGACAAAAACAGAAAAATGAGTCCGCAAAGCAGACTCATTTTTGTTTTATCCAAGATATGATTTTACCGCATTTGCGATAAAGAACGCCATCTGACGCGCTCCGTTTGCATTGGGATGAAGTCCGTCCGCAAGGCTGCGTCCGTTATTATCCCACTTTTCATATCTGCCGTAAATACCGCAATATAGTGTATCTATGTATCTCACCGAAAGGCGTGCAGCTATCTCCTTAAGCACTCTTCCCTTTTCAAGAATGCTTCTGAAGCCGCGCATCTTGTCGTCTGCCTGAACAGGTGTACAGATAAACTGATACGCATTCGGATACAGCTCGTAAAGCGATTCGCTTACGTATCTTATAGCACCGCCCCATGTGAGCCTGTCCGCCTTTTCAAGCGGTACGTATGCGCCGTCAACGTAAAACTGTGCATCCGTAACCTCAGCTGATTCGGGCATAGCATCATTGGTTCCTGCCGCCATTATGATAACGTCAAAATCCGCATAATCAGGGTTACCCGCCGCCTTCTGACGCTTTAATTTTTCAACCTGGTTTCCCATAGTGTTGTTAGGGTTGTGAGTCGATACGTATATCGGATTTCCATCATATTCGGTGTCCGGATAATCGCACCAATGCGAGCCTGCTACCGCAACACACGCGTGATGAGCAGGCTCAAGCATCTCGCAAAAATATCTCGGCCATCCGTGCTCACCCATATAAAGCGACGTTATGCTGTCGCCCATAAATAATACTCTTTTTCCTTTAAGATAGTTTTCCATAGGTTTTCTCCTTGGTTGAATTTGGGGTGTTTTTTCGAGGAGGGTGCTTTTTATAAAAAGCGCCCCCTCGAGCTCCCCTGCAAAAAATTTTAAGAAATTTTCGCGGCTTCGCCGCCGCGCTTTCGTTCAAATTACGAAATTTATTGTTGTTACTGTTCTGTCCGTGTTCATTTTCAGGGACCACTACCCTGAAAATGAACAGATTACGCGATGTTTTTTATCAATCCCGGGCGATTCGTAAATCGCCCCTACAGCATAATATTTTCATTTAATTGTTCCGCTTGGGGTAGAGTGCCCCAAGCAAGGAACGCGGGAAATGTTTCGGTGTAGCAGAGCGTGAGTTTCGCCAGAGCGAGGTTAAGCAAATTCATCGACTACACATAGTGATGAGAGAACAAACCTCCTTGAGCCCATATTTAAAGGCTTTTACGGGGTGCCCGAGGGACGCTTTTTGCAAAAGCGCCCCTCGGAAAAACCACGTTCGCGTAAGAACCACTAAATCCCTCTGATATATTCGTCTATCGCCTTGGCGGCAGTCTTTCCTGCGCCCATAGCTAAGATTACCGTAGCCGCGCCTGTGACCGCGTCACCGCCGGCAAAAACTCCGCGGCGCGTGGTCCTGCCGTTTTTATCGGCGATAATTCCGCCCCATTTTTCGGTTTCAAGGCCCAAAGTCGTCTGCTTGATAAGCGGATTTGGCGAGGTGCCTATCGACATAATTACCGTATCACATTCGAAAACGAACTCGGAATCCGGCTTTTCAACAGGCCTGCGTCTGCCCCGCTCATCGGGCTCGCCGAGCTCCATTTCAATACATTTCACAGCACGGACAAAGCCCTTTTCGTCACCGAGGATCTCCACGGGATTTGTCAGTATCTTAAATTTGATACCCTCTTCAAGTGCGTGCTCGACCTCCTCCTTACGTGCAGGAAGCTCGTCAAGTGAGCGTCTGTAAACGATGCTTACCTCATCAGCTCCGAGTCTGAGCGCGCTTCGCGCCGCATCCATAGCGACGTTGCCGCCTCCGACCACCGCTACGCGCTTGCTTTTCATAATCGGAGTATCTGAATCCTCTCGGTACGCTTTCATCAGATTAACTCGTGTCAGATACTCGTTTGCGCTGTAAACGCCCTTGAGATTTTCACCCGGAATGTTCATAAATCTCGGAAGTCCCGCGCCCGAGCCGATAAACACGGCTTCATACCCCTCATCCATAAGCTCGTCTATTGAAACCGTGCGACCGACTACTGTATTCGTAACTATTTCAACTCCGAGCTCACGCAAGCCGTCGATTTCCTTTGCAACAATGCTTTTAGGGAGTCTGAATTCGGGGATTCCGTATACAAGAACACCGCCCGGCACGTGAAGTGCTTCAAAAATGGTGACCTTGTATCCAAGCTTTGCAAGATCACCGGCACATGTAAGTCCCGAAGGGCCTGAGCCTACGATCGCAACCTTCTGTCCGTTGGTCTTGGGCTTTTGAGGCTTTTCACTCGCATTGGCGTTGTGATAATCGGCAACAAAGCGTTCAAGTCTGCCTATAGCGACCGACTCGTGTCTGATTCCACGCACACATTTTCCCTCGCACTGGCTTTCCTGGGGACACACACGTCCGCATACCGCAGGGAGAGAGCTTGATGCCGCTATAACAGAATACGCGCCCTCAAAATTGCCCTTGGCAACCTCGGATATAAAGCCCGGTATATCAATATTCACCGGGCAACCGCTTACACAAAGCGGATTTTTACAGTTAAGGCAGCGCGCAGCCTCCGCTTTTGCTATCTCCTCGGTGTATCCGAGCGCTACCTCATCAAAATTTTTATTTCGCACGTCCGGCTCTTGCGATGGCATTGCGTGCTTTTTCGGTGACATATCAGCCATTATTACTCCACAAATTACCGTACTTAAGCATACGATAAATTCAAAACGCAAAGCGTTTTGTACCTTTTCTCTTCTCTTTTCTTTTTTCTCTCTTATCTCTTTTAAGGCTTGCGATCAAGCTTTAAAAGATTGCAGGTATCCTCATAGCGGTGGCGTTCAAAATCCTTATACATTGACGAGCGCGCCATCGCCTCGTCAAAATCGATCTCATGACCGTCAAATTCAGGTCCGTCCACACAAGCAAAGCGTGTTTTGCCGCCGACTGTAAGT
>JAFQPF010000018.1 GCA_017411885.1 Clostridia bacterium | reverse complement strand
TGTAATGGAAAAATGCGGTATGAAATTTGAGGGCGTTGCACGTCAGTCGATGCTTATACAGGGCAAATACAGGGATATCGGCAAATACGCGATACTCAAAAGCGATCTTACCGATACACAGGATACCGATTAAAAAGGTCTGTCGCATAAAACGCGACAGACCTTTTTATTTTAACTTGTAAACCTCGCAGCCCATAAGCTCTATATCCTCGGGGTTGTGAGTTATCATAATAAGCGTTCGTGAAGCAAGCTTGTCAAGAATGTACCCTGCACAAAGCGATTTTGTGTCAATATCAAGTCCGTTGAACGGCTCGTCAAGCACGAGAGTGTCAAACTTTGCAAGCATTGCGCGCAGTATGCAGGCGCGGCGCTTCATTCCTCCGCTGAAGGTCGAAACCGGTTTGCCCGAAAACTCTGAAAGCCCGAGCTTTTTTATTTCTTCATAAATTTCGCTTTTTTTCGTTTTTTTAGGGCATACTAATTTCAAATTGGCGTAAAGCGTCATATTTTCGCACAGCCTGTCATCCTGAAAGACCGCCGAAAAGCGCATATCCGAGTCCCTTATAACCTCGCCGTCATCGGGCATTTCAAGCCCTGCGATTATACGGAAAAGCGTGGTCTTTCCGCATCCCGATGGTCCGACAAGCGCGGTTTTGCTTCCATCTTCAAGCAAAAGGCTTAAATTATCAAGCACCTTATGATCATCAAAGGTCTTTGATACCGATCTTAATTCTATCATAACCGTTTTATATCCTCTGTATCAGTTTCCATACACCGTCCGTGAGCTTTCTGAATACAAGCTCGGTGAGGTGGGAAAGTATTATCACAATTACCGTCCACGCAAAAAGCTCTGCCATTTCAAAGCCGACCTTGGCATCGTACAGTCTTTCTCCGAGAGTGCCCTTTGCAATTACGATAAGCTCTGCGGCAACTCCCGATTTCCAACTCAGTCCGCAGGCTGTAGCCGATGCCGCCTTGAAATAGGGAAGCACCTGCGAAAAGTAAATGTAAACAGTCCTTTTGGCATATCCGAGACCGAAAAGCCGGGACATTTCAAGCATATTTTTGTCGATAGCGTCTATTCCTGAGAGAATGTTTGAATAAACTACAGGCAGAGCGATGAGAAAGGTCACAAGCACCGACAGATTTTTTGACGAGATCAAAAACAGCGCGAGTATGGTAAAGGAAGCTACGGGTATCGCCTTAACAGTCGTCATAAACGGCGCGAGAAATTCACGCAGTATACGCGCACGTCCCGCAAGAGAAGCGAGCAGAGTGCCAAAGAAAAGCCCGAGTATAAAGCCACCGGTTATTCTTATAAGTGACACCGATACGCTTGTCAAAAATACAGGAGACGGAATCAGCCTTATAAGCGCAAGGATAACGTCTGTCGGGGATACGAGAATAAGGCGCTCGTCTATGAGCATCGCCGCCGCCTGCCATAAAAGCAGCCATATCACGCCGATAAGTATTTTATTAAATATCGGATTGTTTTTGATTTTTGTATGAAGCATAAGCTTAAACCCTTTGTTTATTTTTCATCGTAACCAAAGTATATCACATTTTTCGGTGATTTGCAAGAGTAAAGCCCGGGTGTCGTGTCGGCTTTACTGTTAAAATGCACATTTTTGGACCGAAAATTTTTTTCCAAAGGTGCAGATGTACAGAAAATGTAAAATAAGTTTGTAAAATAGAAAAATTTCTATTGAAAAATTCGCGTAATAATGCTATAATATATGTTGTTAAAATTTTAAGACAAAATCTTTTTGTATAAAGAGGGGTATTATGTCGGGATATGAAAGAAGAGTAGGCACGGTATCAAGAGGTATCCGCTGTCCTATCATAAGAGAAGGAGACGATCTTGCCGCGATCGTAACCGAAAGCGTTTTACTTGCGGCAGAGGGAGAGGGCTTTGAAATACGCGACCGCGACGTCATCTCGATAACAGAGTCTGTCGTTGCACGCGCTCAGGGTAACTATGCATCTGTCGACGATATCGCCGCAGACGTAAAGGCTAAGCTTGGCTCTGATACTATAGGCGTTATTTTCCCGATACTTTCGCGTAACCGCTTCGCTATCTGCCTGCGCGGTATCGCAAAGGCTGCAAAGAAGATCGTTTTGATGTTAAGCTATCCGTCCGATGAGGTCGGAAACGAGCTTGTAAGCCTTGATAAGATAGACGCCGCAGGAATAAATCCTTATTCTGACGTTCTTTCGCTTGAGGATTACAGACGTCATTTCGGCGTTAACAAGCACGAATTCACCGGCGTGGATTACGTTGAATATTACGGAGATCTGATCCGTGAGAGCGGAGCAGAGGTCGAAATAGTTTTCGCAAATCAGGCAAAGACCATCCTTAACTATACTGACTGCATCATCAACTGTGACATTCATACCCGTGCGCGCACAAAGCGTATTCTCCGTGAAAACGGTGCCAAGGTCGTTTGCGGTCTTGACGATATAATGAACGCTTCGGTAAACGGCAGCGGATATAATACAAAATACGGTCTTCTCGGCTCGAATAAGTCGACCGAGGATAAGATCAAGCTTTTCCCGCGTGAATGTAAGGACCTCGTTCTTGATATTCAGGCAAGAATGCTTGAAAAAACAGGCAAGCACGTAGAGGTTATGGTCTACGGTGACGGCGCGTTCAAGGATCCTCAGGGTAAGATATGGGAGCTTGCTGACCCGGCAGTATCTCCGGCTCATACAGACGGACTTATCGGTACTCCCAATGAGCTTAAGCTCAAGTATCTCGCGGATAACGACTTCAAGGATCTTTCCGGCGAGGAGCTTAAAAAGGCTATCTCTGAAAGCATCCGTAAAAAGGGAGATAACCTTGTCGGCAATATGGCATCGCAGGGAACGACTCCCCGCCAGCTGACCGACCTTATCGGTTCGCTTTGCGACCTTACAAGCGGCTCGGGCGACAAGGGTACGCCTGTCGTTCTCGTACAGGGATATTTCGATAACTATACTAACTGATAACAGACAATTTTTACAAACGATACAGAAAGGAAAAACATATATGCTTCCCAATAAAAGACCCGATGATATGGCAAGAATAGATAACGAAGCGCTTGCACTTGCTTTTATAGACGAGCAGGTGAAAGAGGTGCGCAAACAGGTAGGCGACAAGAAGGTGCTTCTGGCACTTTCGGGCGGAGTTGACTCCTCTGTCGTTGCCGCACTTCTTATAAAAGCTATAGGAAAACAGCTCGTATGCGTGCACGTAAATCACGGACTTATGCGTAAGGGCGAAAGCGAGCAGGTTATCGAGGTTTTCAGAAATAAGCTTGACGCTAACCTTATTTATATAGACGCTACAGACCGCTTCCTTGATAAGCTCAAGGACGTGGCAGAGCCCGAAAAGAAGCGTAAGATCATAGGCGGAGAGTTCATTGAGGTCTTCAATGAAGAGGCTATGAAGCTTGAGGGCATCGAATTTCTGGCGCAGGGA
>JAFQPF010000232.1 GCA_017411885.1 Clostridia bacterium | reverse complement strand
GATACCGTTATCAAACTGCTGGCAGGCAAAGTCAAGCAGAGTCTTATACGAAAGCTCCTTCATATTCGAGAATGCATATGAGAGAAGATCGTACTGAATCTGCGCGTCTGCGATATACTGTGCCTGTTCACGGTGAGGACAGTCTACAGGCATACCCAGGATATTATTTATCTGGGTATTGATGCAGGCTTCATATATCTTATTGAGCACCGTGCTTGAAGAATCAAAGGAAGCTGTGTGCTCTACACCTGTGGATGCCCATTCTACAGTAAGATCGTCTGCATTTACAAGCTCGGGCATACCTACAAGCTCGAAGTATCTGAACGCCTTGTAGTCAAAGTCTGCCACAAATTCTTCGGTGCCGTTGCCTGAGAAGGTATAGAAGTCTCTGTAATCGGCAGTTCCTTCGTCCGCAGTTGACTGGAACACGGTCCCGTCGCCGTTAAGTCTTTCGCCGTAGCGGATATATACCTGTGTGCCTGCGGGTGCGCTGAGACTAAAGCGTACAAAGCCGCTTACTACTCTGCCTGCGTCAAATACCTGGTATCCGACGTCCTGCTTATTTGCAGCTGTAGGAACGATGCTTTCGTGAATTACGCCCTCAGGCAAGGTCTGACGGCGCATCTTATAGCTCTGAGTATCAGAGTGAGCCGCAACAGCATTTTCCCACTCGTCGTGGGTATAGCTGCTTTCATCATAGCCGTAAAGTGTCCATTCAAGTGCGTCACTCATCTTCTGCGCGTCATAATCGATCTGCATATTCATGCCGCGCGCGGACATTTTAGGTGTACTGTTAGCATAAGGGGTATTGATGAGAGTACGCCAAGTCGTATCGGAAACGAGAGTTTCGCTCGTATCATCAGCGTATTCAAGGGTGATTTCCGCCCAGAATGCAGGGCGTCCGTTAATGTAGTTCATTCCACCCCTGCCCATATACTGCACTGCCGCAGCAAGCGCAAGCTTTGTGGGCTCATCTCCGAGCAGTCTTTCAAGCTTTTCGCCCGAAAAATCGTACTCGAGATAATAGATGTTGTTTGGGAGAGAGGTAGGCGCGGGGGAAACGTATCCGGTAACGATATTACCGTTTACGTAAAACTTGAGGTGGTTATGTGCCGAAACACGCACCTTCATAGACACGGGCTCTGATTTAAGATCATAGTCGTGTCTGAAATAGGAGATAATGTTTTCCTTAAGCTCAGACGAGTTCCAGATCCAATTACTGCTCGTCATATAAGCACTCTGCTCTTCTGTTGCGTCATATTCCGCCGCAACACAGCTTACGAGTGCTGCCGAGTTAAGTAGCATACACATCACCACCATTAAAATGAAAAGTTTTTTCATGGGTATCGCCGCCTTTCAACAATACTGTAATTTGATTTTAGCATATTCGCACAACAATTTCAATATATTTTTCACTATTTTGTAAAAACATATATAATTTCTTGCAAAATATACCATTTTTGATTTTATCATAAATGCATACTGTAAATGTTAAAAAAAAAAAATGTTTTATGAATTTTGTGTGAACGACTTGATTTTTGCATACTTTTCTTTGCGATGATAAGCAAACCACCGCTGTGAGAAGTGTTTTCTCACAGCGGTGGTTCTCTTTTTAATTATTTATTTAATTTTTCCATATCGTTTTTACGGATCTCAACACGTCTTACCTTACCGCTTATCGTTTTCGGAAGCTCTGTTGCAAACTCAACGATTCTCGGGTACTTATAAGGCGCGGTATGCGTCTTGACATATTCCTGGATCTCCTTCTTGAGCTCGTCTGAGCCCTCAGTGCCCTTAACGAGCACGATCGTTGCCTTTACGATCTGACCTCTTACCTCATCGGGTACAGGTGTGACCGCACATTCAAGCACGTAAGGAAGCTCCATGATAACGCTTTCGATCTCGAACGGACCGATACGGTAGCCCGAGGACTTGATAACGTCGTCGATACGTCCGACATACCAGAGGTATCCGTCCTCGTCCATCGTTGCCTGGTCGCCTGTATGATAGTAGCCGTCATGCCAAACGTCTTTTGTCTTTTCTTCGTCAAGGTAGTAGCCGATGAACAATCCGCAGGGAGCGTTATCCTTTACGCGGATGCAGATCTCGCCCGTATCACCGGTCTTACATTCGTTTCCGTCTGGATCAAGAACAACAACATCGTACAGAGGGCTCGGTCTGCCCATTGAGCCGATCTTCGGCGTTGAGCCGACAAAGTTTGCGATAGAAAGTGTCGTTTCGGTCTGACCGAAGCCTTCCATAATTGTAAGTCCGGTAGCCTTTTTGAACTGATTGAAGACCTCGGGGTTAAGCGCTTCGCCTGCCGTTGTCGCATACTCGATCGAGGAAAGGTCGTATTTGGACAGATCCTCCTTTATAAAGAAGCGGTACATAGTAGGCGGTGCACAGAAGGTCGTGATATGATACTTTGCGAACATCGGCAAAATATCCTCGGAGTGGAAGCGGTCAAAGTCATAGGTAAAGGTTGCAGCCTCACAGAGCCACTGACCGTAAAGCTTACCCCAGAGTGCCTTACCCCAGCCGGTATCCGAGATCGTGAAGTGGAGTCCGTCCGGGTTTACGTTATGCCAATGCTTTGCGGTCGGATAATGACCGAGAGCATACTTATATGAATGAGTTGCTATGCGCGGATAGCCTGTTGTACCCGAGGTAAAGAGCATAAGCATCGGATCATTACCGCAGG
>JAFQPF010000231.1 GCA_017411885.1 Clostridia bacterium | reverse complement strand
TTCTTTTAGTGAATGTATTTCTGTTTCGTATTGTTTTATGTGTCGATATTCTCTTGGCATAAAAATCCCTCCTATGGTTTTTCTAATTATACCATAGGAGGGTGTTTTTTGTCATTGTCCGTTTTTAACGGACCTGTTCACTTTTGTGTTGCGGGATGATCTAAGCATCATCCCCTACTTTTTCTCAACTATCTTAATATTGACGGGATCTATTCCCGCCTGCTCGTATACGATCTCCTTGATCTGCGAAAGCTCGTTTTCCATAAGTCCGTCCGATTTCACGATAATGTTCGCGTTTGAACCTGTAACGACCGCGATACACTCTTCAAAGCCCTTGCTCTTGATAAGCGTTTCAATGTTAGCCTCGGTTTCGATCTCGCCTGCAATACGTGCGATATCGGTAAGCGCCGATTCCTTTGCATCCTCAAGCGCAGCTTCGTTGTTAACTACGGTTTTAAGCACCTCAATAGCCTCGTCGCGAGCCTGATCACGGCTGAGTATCGACGAAGCAAAGTAGGTATCGGCAACGCTTAAGCCCTCGTCCTCGCTTACACCAAGCGTAGGCTCAAACATCTGCACGTCGCCCTCCTGCCCAGCAAGCGCGTAATTAAGTATCACCGCAAGACCTATAAGCAACACAGAGCATACGACCACGACCGTGCGCGTGCCGACCGAAGCAACGGCTCCTTTGATCTTCCCTGCCGCACGCTTATAAAGCGGAACGTCATTTGCTTTTTCGACCGGCAGATTATCTGCCGCAGTTTTTACAGCATCAAGCTTTTCATCAAATTTTTCGTGAGTTTTTTCCATATCTTTTCTCCTTATAATAAATTACACTAAATTATATTCGCGCGCCCACGCTTATATGACTATTTTACTCCCACGTATATGCGAGAGCTTGGTATTCCGTAAAGAGTCGAAAGCATTTGTGTAAGCTCAAGCTTTATTCTTGCATTGTCTTCCTTATTTAATATAAGTGCAATTCCCACAGGCTCACCCGCAATACCCGTGTTTACCGAAACGTACACCTCTTCGCCCACAAGCTCACAGCACAGTCTTTCGATCTTATCTTCAAGCCTGCCGCCGGTTAAGCCGTTTTGTACAGGCAAGACTTCTATTACACATAGCATCACACCGAGTAAAAGAAGCACCGATATAAGCCCGATATTCTTTATCCGCTTTATTCGCAAGAACAGCTCTTTTAATGAAGCTTGCATTATATATCCTCCTGTATTATGAGACGCAGACTCTGCACCCGAGTTCTTTTTCAAGATAGCTTTTTACGTCGCTTTTAATATATCCCTCAAGGCCCGATATGCGCAGACTTATAATATTTATGTTTTCCATATCGCTTATATCAAGCGATACTCCAAGCTCTGTTCTTACTCCAAATCGTTCATCAAGCGTTTTGTCTATTTCTTTTACTATCGACCTCACCACCTCAAGTATGTACATATCGCACGGCACGGGCTTGTCTGATATAGCTTCCCCGCCCGAATCCGCTTCATATGCGACCGAATCCTTTATATACACGTACTTGTAATTAAGGCTCTGCTCTTCCTTAAGCCTTATCTCATCAAGCGCATCTGTAAAACTCAGCGCATTTCCTCTGATTATATTAACCGCAGGCGTTATAATCGAGATCACAAGCACGAGCGCAAGCAAGTATCGCAGATATTTCGTCAGACTGCCGCTACTTTTAGGCAATACAAAGGCGCTTATAAATTCAATTACCGCCGCTCCGATCACGGTTGAAATAAGCTCTTCTTTCATTTTCCATCCCTTTCTTCTATGCGTATGCCGACGAGCATTTCAGCAAAAGCGTCAGAAAATACACGAACATAAACGCCGAAAGCGACACAAGCGCGATAAGGACGTTTACAAGCAAGGATGCCTGCTTTAATACCTGCGTTTCTCTTTCGCACCCAAGCATATCCGAAAGCGACGCGCTGATTGCCAGATTTATCCGCACGAGCATAAGGCTTATAAATACCGGAAGCGTTATCAGTATCACTACTACAATACCGATGCCGCCTATGCTTGAACGTATGTACCCGACGCTTCCCGCAACAGTACGCACCGCCTCGCTTACCGCCGAGCCGACTATGGGAATAAAGCTTGACGCCGCAAAGCGTACAGCCCGTGCGCCGAGCGTATCCGAGGCGCAGGCAAGCGTATGCTGAAGGCTCATAATTGCCGATATCGCCGTTACGGTAAAGCTTATGCCGAGCATCATTACTCCGCGCAAAAAGCCTGTCAGCGTGTTGATCCTTATTGCCGGTGCAAGAGAGGAGGCAACAGTCATTGCCGCGATAAGCGAAAGCAGGGGATACAAAAAATACGCGCAGATATTTTCTATCACCGCTATACACAGCATAAGTCCGCTGTTGCTTACCGTAGCCGCGCTTATATTTCCTCCTGCCGCGTAAGCTATTGATACGACCGGCGTTACCGCGCTTGCAAAGGATGCAAGCGTGCCGAGATATTCGGCAACCGTTTCAAACAGCGCGGCGATCACCGTGAAGATATATACACATACGCACAGCGAGCTTATACCCGAAAACGCACCGTCAAGGCTGCCCTTGGTGCTTTGAGATAAAAGATGAAACAGCGAGGATATGATCAAAAGCGAAACCAGCGTTGCAAGATCGGCTGTATATCCTCCCGCGACCGAGGCAAACGCGTTTTTTATGCTTTCAAGAAAATATGAAAACGAAAGCTTGTCTGCTATGCCTGTATTTTCTTTATCAAAAATACCGTCGGGCAAAGTATCCTTTATATCCTCGGGGATATATTCTTCGATAAGTGCGGCATCAAGCTCACTTGCGCCAAGTGTAAGCGGAAAAAGTGACATCAGTACAAGCACCGTTATCACAAATGATACTATACGCATCACAAAAGCCCTCTCGCAAGCTTTACAAGCTCACTTACAAGCGGAAGCGCAAGCAACAAAAGCTCAGCCTTTCCAAGCATTTCAAGCCTGTGGGCAAGGGTCGACTCACCTAAATCCCTGCACAGATCGGCACAGAATTCTACGGCAAGCGCAACACCGAGCGCTTTTATCAGGGTGCTGAAATAACCTGCGATGGCCGTACCCCCCAAAAGCTCCTTTACAAGAGCGAATACCGGCACCATTTTCCCTACCGCCGCGACAAGCAAGGCTACACCCGCACATATCCCGACAAGCTTGCCTATCTCACGCTTAAGCTCACCTGTCAATAGCACCGCGAATAGCGCGAGAATAACAAGTCCGCAGTATTTAACTATGCTCATAACAGTCCGAACACCGAGCCTATTAAGGCAAACAGCTCCTTCATTTTTCCAACGAGCATGAGTAATACAACAATGATACCTGCAAGCGTAACAAGTGTCGATTGCTCGTCCCTGCCGTATTTGCCGAGTATCTGTGTTGCCACGCTCACAATTATGCCTATCCCGGCGATCTTAAGTATAAAGCTAACGTCCATCCTTACTCCAAGCCCTGATCAATCAGTATTTTTTATAACACAAGCACGGCGGCAAGCAACGCGCTCATAAATCCGATGCTTTTATAAAGCCGAAGACGAAGCGGAAGCTGTGCCTTTAACTCCTCTAAGCGCTCCTTACATTTGTTCTTATAAAAGCTGCATCTTTTCACCTCGGACTCGGCACTTATCGCTCCGAGTCCGTCTCCGAACTCACGCAAAAGCTCAATATCGCAGACATCGAGAAAAAGCGCATCCGCGCAAAGACTCACCGCCTCTGAAAAGCCCTTGCCACCCCGAAGATGCTCAAGAAATCCGCTTTTTTCAAGAAGCTCGTCTGAATAGGTGTAAAAGAACTCGCTTTCGGGAGTTAAAAACGCGGATATTCTTGCCTCAAGTGATTCTATAAGACTTAATATTGCTTCAAGAGATCGCAAGCGGCATTTGAGCATTGTTGCGTATTCAAAGCCGCAAGCACCTGTTGCTATTGCAATAAACAGGATCCCCACAAGCTTTATCACGCGTCACTCACCTCAAAGCTGTAAACGCTCTTCTCACGCTTGATCCCGACGTATCGTTCAAATACGTTATATTCGTGAAGCCTTGCTATCTGCGGACGCCGAAGAAGTGCTTCAAGCGTATCCGCGTGGGCGCTTGCAATAAGCGGAACACCCGTGTTTTCAGCACCAAGAATAGCCTCGGCTTCACTTGCAAGCCCGATCTCATCGCAAAACACCACCTGAGGGGAAAGCGTGCGCACGGCAAGCTCTATGCCCTCTCCCTTTTCGTACCCGAAAAGATAATCGGTTAGAGTATCGTAAGACAAGCTTTTCAAGAACAGCTCGCTTCTCGTATCTATCACCGCACCCCGTAAAGCGTTTTTGCCCGAGCATAATTGCCTTATAAGAAACCGCATAACCGTTGTCTTTCCAACACCGGGCGGAGAATATAATAAGGTTGGTACAACCCTGCCCTCACGCAGGCAAAGCTGATCTATACCATCGGGCTGTATCCCTTCCCACGGAAGCCTTATGCATATTGATGACACCGATTCAATACTTGCACGTGCTCCCTTTGTCGGACATACTCCGCAACGCACACCGTTTTTCTGAGGTATGTATCCTCGCTCTATCGCATCGGCAAAGGCGTATGGCGATCCGTCGCAAAGCGCAAGCAATACTCCTCTCATCTCAGACACGGTACACCTTATATCGAGTAAAATATTCATACGGTCTATGCTTAGCGATGCAGGCCTGTCGGTACGCAGTCTTATCTCATCTACTCTGCCCTGATATCGCACGCACGCCTCTTTTATTACGCCTGCTGCCCTTTCGGGCATCAGCGATATGATCCTTTCAAGCTCTTTGTTCATATTTATTTTTCTCCTTTGTTGATATATATGCTCTTAAGATGCCCTATATTCGTTATAAATCAGGTTTGAGAGCAGAAATTTTTTTGGAGCTTTTTAAAAACGAGGCAAAAAAACACTTTTGTTATAACTTTTTTTAATAAATGTATAGAAATCTCTTGCAAACATTATCTGATTAATGTATAATTAAATCCCACTCTGCAAAATTATGAGTGGTTATTTAAACAAAAGCGTGTAAATGCACGCTTGTTTGTCGCATTACTGATTTAAGGAGGACTAAACAATGACAAACACAAAACGTACGTTATTTTTGAGCGTTGTTTCAATGTTCCTTTGTGTAGCTATGCTTGCCGGTACAACCTTCGCCTGGTTTACAGACAGCGTTGAAAGCACAGGAAATATTATCAAGACAGGTACGCTTGAGGTTACAATGGAATGGGCTGACGGCACAAAGGCTGTTCCGGCTGTGGACAGCGCGGAATGGACAGATGCGTCGGCAGGAGCGATCTTCAACTGGGATAAGTGGGAGCCCGGCTACACCGAGGTGCGCCACATCAAGATCGCAAACGAAGGCAATCTTGCGCTTAAGTATCAGATAAGCATTGTTCCCACAGGCACGGTTTCCAAGCTTGCGGATGTTATCGACGTATACTACGCCGATCCCGCAGTTCAGGTAGCTGAGCGTACTGCTCTTACAAGCGCAAACAGACTCGCAACACTTACCGAAGCTATTGCAGGTATGGGTACGAGCGCCTCGGGCAACCTTGCGGCAGGTGAAAAGCACACGGTCACGATCGCGCTCAAGATGCAGGAATCGGCAGGAAACGAATATCAGAACAAGGCAATCGGCTCTGACTTCAAGATCAGACTCCTTGCTACTCAGCTTACACGCGAAAGCGACAGCTTTGATGATCAGTATGACGAGGATTCCGAGTACCCCTCTACTGCCGATGTATGGGACGGAACGGTTGATCTTACATGGTATAACGATACCGATACCGAATTCATGCTCAGCTCCGCAGAAGAATTGGCAGGTCTTGCTAAATTAGTCGACAATGGAAACACTTTTGAAGGCAAAACTATCAAACTAAATTCCAACATAGACTTGTACAGCGAAGATGCTGGCGGCAATAGAATCAGCTTTGACCCTATCGGATACGGATATAACACTGTATTCAAAGGTACTTTTGACGGACAATATCACACTATCAGCAATCTTTACCAGAATGGTTGGGACCTCGGCCTGGATTACAGCACGGAGGGCGGCGGACTTTTTGCTTCAGTAGTTGACGCTACAATCAAGGATCTCACTCTTGACAATGCAGAAATCGTTATGGAATGTATTGATATGGGTGCAATAGTTGGTTATTCCTACGGCAACTGTACATACGAAAACATCATAGTTCAGAACTCCACGATCGCTAACTACAACAGATACACCGGTGGTGTAGTAGGCGAAGTCAACGGCACACAGACGTTTAAGAACGTTGACGTAATCAACACCACGGTATCCGCGCTCTGGGGCACATATGATGCTTCCTTAGGCGGTATTATTGGCGGTAAGTGGGGCGATGCACAGCTTACCTTTGAAGACTGCGACGTATCGGCTAAAATCGATGCATTCAACGATGCGTGCTCCAATTATCAGTACTACAATTACCGTCTTGCAGGTATGCTTATCGGTATGAGTGAAGAAGTAACCAACGGTGAAGCATCCGCATCTTATTTGACCTGCACGAACTGTACTGTAACGTACGGTGATTGGTCAAACTACACTTATTGTGAATCTGAATCGTATGGTAAGGGCTCTTATGCAGCCGCAGATGAATGGAAATTCAAGCGCGTTCAGGAAGGCTACGCAACAGATGGCGTCGACCCCAATCATACACATGACACCGACGAATCTCACGAGGAGCTACTCGTATTTGACCAGTTGTTCGGAGGTGACAAGGGTGTAAGAGGCGGTAAGACTCACACCGGCGTTACTGTAATTTACAACAACTGATCCACACAAAAGCAACGGTGAAGCTCACCGTTGCTTTTACTTTTATACATTTATTGTAAATTTTCATAAAAGCTATTGAAAAAAGCACGCAAATGGTATATAATAGCATTAATGTACGCATATGCGAAAAACATATCAAAAGGAGAATAACAATGCTTTATTTACTCGATGCGGCGGCTGCCGGCGCAGAGGGCGCAGCTCCCTCTCCTGCTTCAAGCGGCCTTATGACAATCATTATGCTCGTTCTTATGCTCGTGGTTTTCTACTTCTTTATGTACAAGCCCCAGAAGAAGCAGGAAAAGGAAACCGCTAATATGAGAAACAGCCTTGCTGTAGGTGATGAGATCACCACCATCGGCGGAATTATCGGTAAGATCATCAGCATCAAGGACGAAACCATCCTTATCGAAACAAGCGGCGACAGAACTAAGATCAGACTTCTCAAGTCTGCCGTAAGATGCGTTGACGTTAAGGCTGAGGACGCTGAATAATGTAATACTTCGTACCCGTTTTATCATATACTTTAGCATATATGAAAAAAACGGGTACTCGACTGTACCCGACTTCTTAAGGAAAGGTCAGGTAGGTCTTTATGAAAAAGAAAAACAAATTTGTGCCGCACGACGGTAACGGCAGCAAAGGATCACTTTTAATGCCGGTTCTGATCGGTGCTTTATCCGCACTCGGTTGTGCCCTGCTGCTTTCGCTTATCATTTCGTGCCTTGTGCTGCGCTCTCCAGATCCCGATGTGCTTACTCAGCCCGCCGCCTATGTAATACTCGCGCTAAGCCTTATATGCGCAGGCGTTGTATCGTCACGTATGGCAGGCAGAAATCTTTTAGCCTGCGCGCTTTCGGGTGCTACATTTGCGCTTTTCGGTCTGTTTGTACATATAGCAGTTAACGGCAGCACGGGAATACTGTCTCTTTTGTTTCTGCTGTTTCCTTTAATCAGCACACTCGGCGGACTGATATCAGGTCCAAGGGATAAAAAAAGAGGCGCAAAATTCAAGAAAAGAAAATTCTAAACGAGGAAAAAACAATGCTTTACACCTATAAGCTCGGCTCAAAGCATATTGCTTTTGACAACGAAAAGCTTAAAATATTTGCTCTTTCAGAGCTTGAATGGCAAATATCCGATTTCACAGGCGAAGATATGCCGTCTGTATGCCCGTCGGCACTCAGATACGCGCTTGCAAAATATGACAGCGCAACAATAGACACCGCTTACAATCGGGTGTATTCTATCAGAAACGGAAGCGAATCGGGCAAGGATATAAGCCTTTGCGGTGCAGATGATTTCACTCCGTGCAAGGCACAGGCGCAGACGCTTTTCAAAAGCGTAATCGCTCTTGCCGACAGCGGATGCAAAAGCATATCGGTCGAACTTGACGGAGAAATTGACAGTGCGCTTCTTATCTCGGAATATGAAAAGCTTGCGCGTGAAATGTTCAAGAGAATACGCCAGTCAAGAGCCTTTGTTTTAAGACAATTCCTGCTTACAAAGGCTGATCTTGAAGACTACGCATCACTCTCTGTAACCGACAAGAAGCGTGTTGAATGCGCTTTGTTTTTGCAATTATGACGCAAAAACTCCTTTCGTGCAAAGAAAGGAGTTTTTCTTATGAAAAAAATTCAATTTGCGTAAAAATAATTCAATATTGCTATTGACTTTTGGGCAATTAACATATATAATTTAGATAAAGTATATTACTTTGCAAAATATATATTCAAAGGAGAAAACCAAAATGGCAAAGAGTAACAACGATGCTATGCTCGACTTTGACGTTGCCGCTTCCGGCAAGGCAGTTGACACTAGCAAGAAGTTAAGAATCGGTATCATCGGTACCGGTTGGATCGCTGAAGCACACATCACAAATTATCAGAAAATGCCCGACGTAGAGATCGTGGGTCTCGCTGACCTCGTTCCCGGCAAGGCTGAGGCTTTTGCTAAAAAGTGGGGCGTTGAGGGTGCTAAGTACTATCTCAGCCACAAGGAAATGCTCGATGACGAGAGCCTTAAGCTTGACGGTGTAAGCGTTTGTACATACAATATGACTCACGCTGAATGTACAATCTACGCTCTTAACAAGGGTGTTAACGTACTTCTCGAAAAGCCTATGTGCGTAACAATGGAAGAAGCAGTTGAGATCTGCAAGGCTGAAAAGGCTTCCGGAAAGATCCTTTCCATCGGCTTCCAGCCCAGATTCGATCCCAATATGATCATGCTTAAGAAGGTAGTAGAATCCGGCGTTCTCGGTAAGATCTACTACATCCAGACAGGTGGCGGTCGCCGCCGCGGTATTCCGACTCCCTTCGGTACAACATTTATCGAAAAGGCAACAGGCGGCCTCGGCGCTCTCGGCGATATCGGATGCTACTCTCTCGATATGCTTCTTAACGCTATCGGCTATCCGAAGCCCCTCAGCGTAACAGGCTACACCTCCGATTACTTCGGCAAGGATCCTAACTATGTAGGCTACAAGAAGTCCGGTCACCCCGAATATGCAGAAAAGTTCGGCGTAGACGACTTTGCAGCAGGCTTTGTTCGTCTTGAAGGCGATATTATCCTCGACTTCCGTATCGCGTGGGCGATGAATATCGACACTCCCGGTGATGCTATCATCCTCGGTACAAAGGGCGGTCTCCGTATTCCTTCTACCGACTGCTGGAATGGCTCCATCGGCGGCAACCTCAAGCTCTACACTGAAGTAGGCGGCGAACAGGTTATTACAGAAATTCCTATGAAGAAGAGCGACGTGCCCTGCTTCGAGGTTAAGATCCGTTCGTTCCTTGACGCTATCAAGGAAAACGGCACAGCTCCCGTTCCCGCAAGCCAGATTCTTTACAATCAGGCTATCCTCTCCGGAATCAAGAAGTCCAACGACCTCGGCCACGAGATCGAAATCGAAATTCCCGAGATCTAAGTTTTATAAGAATGGCCCGAAGCTAATGCTTCGGGCTTCTTTTTTTTACCTCATTTACACTATAGTAGCTTCTTGTTGGGTTATAGTTATATTTTGAAACAAAATTTA
>JAFQPF010000230.1 GCA_017411885.1 Clostridia bacterium | reverse complement strand
CGAAAAGAATATAATCAGCTACGAAAACCTTGGTATCGGAAGACTTATATATCAGCTTCCGACAACTCTGTGCGAAATGTTCTTGGCAGAGGTGTTCAAGAAGGGCTCGCTTGAATCGCTTGACCGTGAAACGCTCATGACGATACAGTGCTTCTTTGAAAATAACCTCAACGTGTCCGAAACCTCAAGAAAGCTTTTCGTTCACAGAAACACACTTGTATACAGACTTGAAAAGATCAGAAAGCTTACAGGTCTTGATCTTCGCGAATTTGAGCACGCTATAACCTTTAAGGTTGCGCTTATGGTCAAGAAATATCTTTCGAGCAAGCCTGTCAAGTTCTGAAGCATTAAACCCTGAATTAAAAGATCAACGCCGGAGATAGCTTTTGCCATCCTTCGGCGATTCTTGTTCGATAACAGCGTGAAAGTTTAGTCTCTTTAATTTTGAAATAAACGATTTCACGCCCGAAGTACTCGCAAAATGGGACCCAACCCATTTTGTCGCACCTTGTGCGATGCCGAGCACTTCCGTATATTTTTTCGCAATACGAAGCACAGCGTGAAAGATACATCTCTGCTGATTTGAGATAAACGATTTCACGCCCGAAGTACTCGCAAAATGGGACTCAACCCATTTTGCCGCCCCTTGTGCGATGCCGAGTACTTCCGTACATTTTTTGTACCGTCGCCGAGCGGCGGAATGGAGATTAAAATGATTGAATTCAAAAACGTGACCAAGCGTTATCCCAACGGAACGGTTGCGCTCAACGGTATCGATCTTAAGATCGAGGACGGAGAGTTCGTATTTATCGTTGGCGGAAACGGCTCGGGAAAGACAACTCTTACCAGACTCCTTATCAAGGAGGAGGAAATAACCGACGGCGAGATAATCGTCAACGGCGAAAAGCTTTCAAAGATGCGCAACTGGCGCGTACCCTATTACAGACGCACGCTTGGAATGATATTCCAGGATTTTAAGCTTTTAGAGCAAAAGACAGTGTCCGAAAACGTTACCTTTGCTATGGACGTGGTCGGCAAGAGCAAAAAAACCAAGGAGCTTAACGCAAAGACCGCGCTTGAGCTTGTAAAGCTGCTTGAAAAGGCGCATTGCAAGACACACGAGATATCGGGCGGTGAGCGTCAGAAGCTTGCTATCGCGAGAGCGATCGTAAACGAGCCGAAGCTTATTATAGCCGATGAGCCTACGGGTAATATAGATCCTGCAATGACACGCAGTATAATGGAGCTGCTTATTAAGATAAACCAGCAGTTTGACAGAACCGTTATCGTAATAACCCACGAGGAGCAGCTCGTGAAGTATTATAAAAAGAGAGTCATCTGCATCGAGGACGGTAAGGTAAAAAGCGACAACGGTCCGAGAAGCGCAGTTGAACAGGCCGGGGGTGCAGACGAATGAAAAGCTACAGATTTGCATATTTCCTGACCGAAGCCTTCAAGGGCATATGGCGCAATAAGCATTACGCCATTCCCACGATAATCGTGTTTATTCTCTGCCTTTTGCTTGTCGGAAGCTCGTATCTCATATACGAAAACGTTGATTACAATATGAACAGCTTAGGGCTTGCAAAGGAAATAACCGTATTTGTCGATTCCGCTGCAACAGACGAGCAGGTCGATGCGATCGGTAAGAGAATAGCCGCGCTTGATAACGTGGACGCGGAGCATATTGTTTACATATCAAAGGAAGAAGCTCTTGCAGAAGAAGCAGACAAGTACGCACAGTACGGAGATCTTTTGGAGGTGCTTGAGGGAGATAATCCCTTAAGGGATTCCTTTGTTATACCCTATCATTCAAACGAGGGAGTTTCCACTCTCGTGTATCAGCTCAACCAGATCGAGGGGATAGCCAAGATAAATAACAGGCTTGACCTCGCGGGAAATATCGAAAGCATAAAAAGCGGAATACTTTTCGTAATTCTCGTGTTTATAATAATGCTCGTTCTCATATGCGTGTTCTTTATTGTAAATACGATAGGACTTGCGGTCATGGCACGTGCGGACGAGATACTTATTATGCGCTATATCGGTGCGACAGGCTGGTTTATTGCTCTTCCTTTTATTTTGGAGGGCGTGGTGATCGGACTTGTATCAAGTATTTTAGCATATTTCGCGCAAATATTCATTTATAATCATATCGCGGTAGCGATAGTCGGAAGCTTCAGCATCATAAATACCTGTCCGTTTGAGCTTGTCGGCAATACGATTCTTTTCGGCTTTGTGCTTGCGGGCGTGCTTTGCGGAGCGATAGGAAGCTTCATTTCAATGAAAAAATATCTTAAGGCATAATTTTTCGGAGTAATATGAAAAGAAATACACATACAAAACGTATAGTGCTGCGTGCGGTTATTTGTGCTCTTCTGGCTCTTTCTGTTTTGTGGGTAAGCCTGCCAAGCTTTTCGGTATCGGGGGCAAGCTATGTCGGTATCACCGATGCCAACGTGAAAAAGCTTGAAAACAGACTTGACAGTATAAAGAAAGAGATAAACGGACTTAAAAGTCAGATAAACGCTACAAAGACAAACAAAAACGAGGCACTTGCAAACAAAAAATACCTTGACAATCAGATCAAGCTGACTCAGGATCAGATCGACGTAACCACTCAGCTTATACTGACTCTTAAGGAAAACATCGCGGGAAAAGAAGTAGAAATTGAAAACAAAGCAAAAGCTTATGAAAAAAAGCTTGCAAGCTTCAAGCAAAGACTTCGCATAAACCGCGAGGAGGGCGAGATCAGCTATCTTGATATGCTGTTGGGCTCGGTCGGACTTTCCGAATTCTTTATTGAGCTTGACCGTATCGGCTCGATGATCGAGTACGATAATAAGATAATGTCGACTATAGCCGACGATAAAGCGGCGCTTGAAAAGGAAAAGAGCGATTTTGAGGCAACGCTTGCATATCAGCTTGAGCTTCAGAGCGAGCTTATGACGGCAAGCGACGATCTTGCAAAGCAGGCAAATGAGGCGGCAAGCTATATCAACAGGCTTCTTGCGAGCGAGGCGGACTTCACAAAGCAGCTCGCGGCTAAGGAAGCAGAGCGCGACGCGCTTGATAAGGAGATCGCCGATTACGTTAAGCAGCTTCAGGCGCAGAATACAAAATACATCGGCGGCGAATTTATGTGGCCGGTGCCGACAAACTATACCTATGTGTCCTCCGAATGTGTGTGGCGTAACAGCCCGCTTTCGGGAAGACGTGAGTTCCATAACGGAATTGATATTCCGGTTGCGTTCGGAACAGATATATACGCGTCAAATGCGGGTACGGTCGTAAAGAGCCAGTGGCATAACAGCTACGGATATTACGTAATGATCGACCACGGCGGCGGATACGCGACGCTTTACGCGCATAACAGCAAGCTGCTCGTTTCGGTGGGAGATGAGGTCGCGCGCGGGCAGGTTATAGCAAAGGCGGGCTCTACAGGAGATTCCACGGGTAATCACTGCCACTTCTCCATGTACGAAAACGGCGCGATAATCAATCCGAGAAAGTATTTCCCCAAATAAAGACTAACAGGTAAAGGAAGCGATAGTTCGTTGAATAAGAAAATATCGGTCGGAGCGGCAATAGTGGTAATTGCTTTGTCGGTTCTGATCACCTTTCAGTTAACCTATATCGGCGTTAATAACAAATACGAAAAGGTATTAAGCGAGCTTAAGGATACTCAGCTTTTGTATGATAAGCTCGCGTCTGTTGATGCGCTTTACCGTTCAAGCTATATCGGCGAAATAGATGAGACAAAGCTTGTGGATTCGGTGCTCAAGGGCTACGTAGAGGGCACGGGAGATAAGTATGGCGCGTATTATAATAAGGACGAGTTTGCCGAGATCGTAAAGGACAGCAACGCTGAGCTTGTCGGTATCGGTATAAACGTAATTTACGACTATGAATATTCTGCGATAAGGGTAATAAATGTTATGCCCGATTCGCCCGCGCTTGAAGCGGGAGTTATGCCGGGGGATCTTATCGCTTACGTAAGCGGTCAGCCTATGACCGAGCTTGGGTATTCAAGCGCGCTGAGTATGCTCAGAGGCGAGGAAAAGACCTTTGCCGAAATGACCGTGCTGCGCGACGGAAAGCTTATGGATTTCAAGATCGAACGCCGTAAGATAACCGATTACACCGTATATTCTCACGTTTATTCGGGCGACTCCGAGATCGGTGTCGTGCAGATACTTGAATTTGATAACGGCACACCGCTTCAGTTCAAGGCGGCGCTCAGAGAGCTTGAGGGTAAGGGAGTCAAGAAGCTTATCTTCGACGTGCGCAATAACCCCGGTGGTCAGCTCGAATCGATAAAAGAGGTGCTTGACTATCTGTTGCCCGAGGGTGTGATAATCCGTATACACGACGCCGCGGGTAAGGAGGAAACGCTTGTTTCCGACGCATCACAGGTGGATATGCCTATGATGGTGCTGGTAAACGGTAATACCGCAAGCGCGGCAGAGCTTTTTGCAAGCGCGCTTCGCGATTATAATAAGGCAAAGCTTGTGGGTGAGACCACATACGGAAAGGGAACGATGCAAACGATGATGCCGCTTTACGATGGCTCCGCGGTCAGCGTTTCGCAGAATATGTATTCACCTCCCGTATCTGAAAACTATGAGGGGGTCGGACTTGTACCCGACGTCAAGGTAGAGCTTTCAGAGGAGATCGCAAACAAATCGGTATTTTTGCTCGACGAAAGCGAGGACCTTGTGCTTATCGCCGCAGTGAATGAATTTTCAAATGATAAAAACAATTAAAGGAGAATTATAAAAATGGCAAGCTTAATGACAGTAACATCCGAGGGATTCAAGAAGCTCGAGGCGGAGCTTGAGTATCTTACCGGTACAAAGAGAAAGGAAGTTCAGGAGGCGATCGCGGTAGCGAGAGGCTTCGGTGACCTTTCGGAAAACAGTGAATACGATGAAGCAAAGAACGAGCAGGCAAAGGTCGAAGCGAGAATTTCCGAGCTTGAGGATATACTCAAGAACGTAAAGGTTATCGACGAAAGCACGATCAGCACAGAGGTTGTAGGACTTGGAACAAAGATAAAGATTGTTGATAAGGAATACGGCGACGAAGAGGAGCTTTCGATCGTAGGCTCAAACGAGGCTGAATCACTTGCGGGCAAGATCTCGGACGTATCTCCCCTTGGCGCGGCTCTTATGGGCAAAAAGGTCGGCGACGTTGTAACGGTTGAATCGCCTAACGGCTCTTACGAGGTAGAAATACTCGAAATCGCACTTGATAAGTAATGGCAAATAAGAAAACCGAGGAGCTCTCCTCGGTTTTTGTTTTTATCTGTCGAAATGCTGTGTTAAAAGCTCGCTTATCTTCGTGCCCTGTTTGTTGTAATATTCAAGATTGCGCGCGCTCTTTACCGTGTTGCGTACCGCTAAGTAGGTGCAGTCGTCAAGATTGTTTATGCCTGCACCGAACATATACGCAAAGCTTGCTTCGGTTCCGTCTATAATGTAATCGATCATATTGAGCGTGTCATTGTCGCGCACCGATTCGTACATACATTCGTCGAAATACGCCTCATTCACATAGCCGTACATCGCGGCGTTTACCGCTTCAAGAAGTATTCCGCTTCGTGTAAGGTCGGGTGTCGCCGAAAGCACTACTGTCACGGGAAGCGCGTTATCCATAAGCGTGCGGTATTCTTTGCCTGCCGTGTATAAGGGAAGCGGAAGAATTCCCCACTCAAACTCCGAGTTGGCGATATCGTCCTTTAGCGAAAGCGAGCTTAAGCAGAAAAGTGAGCGCCCGTTTGCAAACTGAGTCCGCGCGTTGTTTGCGCGCACAAAGCCGCTTTTGTTGTACATCAGCTCGTATATGCCGTCAACGCATTTCTGGTCATCCTCTGTAAAAGGAGTGTAGGTGGGAAGCGCGCCTGCCGAGGAATATGCGTTGTGCCCTTTTGCCGAAAAGAAAATGTTATCAATGAAGTTGTCGACCGAAAGATCGGTCACAATGCCCGAAATGCCGGTAGCCTTGCCGTCTGCATACGAAGCAAGCCTTGCAAGCTCTGTCATACGCTCAAGCGTCCAGCTTTGCGAATATGCTTCGCTGTAAAGGTCGCTGTCGGTGATGCCCGAAAGCATCGATTTGTTGAAAAATACGCCTGCAAGAGAATCCGGGTCCATATTCGCTTCGCCGATAGCCGCGTATATCATACCGTCGGCACTTGCGTTTTCCATTGATGCCTTGTGAAAATAGGGCGCGTCAAGCGTAACAAAGGGTAAAGACGCGATGTTTGCCGCGATGGAATTCTGCGTGTATCTGTAAAGCTGGTTGGGTGCGGTGTAAACGAGATCGGCATAGTAAAGCTCCGCGTTGTGAGCGTTGCGCGCACCTGTGTAGATCGCCGCGTCGGTGAGCTTGCGCTTTACGAATTTGAAATTGAACTTGTTTTCAAGCATATTCAGACGCTCGTAACGCTTGCGGTTGACTGTATTTGCGGTGTCCTCCGGGAGAAGTGTCCTGTCGTTGGAGGTAGCGATAATAACGTCGCCGCCGCCAAAGTCGGTGTCGATTATAGCTTCGATCGCTCTGTCGGAAATTTCGGTGGGCGCAGGCAATACGTCCTCCAAAGCTTCCTTGTCCGTGTCTGTAAGCGTATCCGTGCTGTCGGTTACGCCTGCCCCGGCGCAGGAAGCCGCCGAAAGCAATATAATTAAAAATGAAAGAAAGGCGAAAGCCCTCTTTAATGCAAAAATTCTCATCGCTTGATCCTTTCGTGTCACTTGTTACAATTATAACTCCAAAAAAAGAATTAGTCAATAGCAAATAAAAAGCAAAGCGATTTTGCCTTAAATGGAATAAAACGCGAAAAACGTGGGATAATAAACGTAAACCACGCCAAAAGTCAGCACGGTGTGGAAAAATAAAAAGGAGCTGGTAAAATTATGCTCGACAGAATCGCTTTGATCGTAACCATTATCGGTGCGCTTAACTGGGGAAGCATCGGACTTTTCGGCTTTGACCTTGTTGCCTGGATAGGCGGAGGACAGGGCGCGACGCTCAGCCGTATCATTTATACGGTGGTCGGACTGTGCGGTATCTGGTGTATCTCTCTCTTGTTCAGGGAAAGAAACGAAGTCGTATCAAGAGACTAAAAAATACCGTCCCGGCACGTACCCGCCGGGACGGTATTTTCTTTTTTATAACCGGTCTTGTACCAGTCGTTGATATGCACATAAATATTTTGTTTTTTTGTAAACCTAAACAAAAAAATATACAATTTTGGAAAAACTATTGACAAAAGGTATACCTTGTGTGGTATAATGGTGGTGTATCGGTACAGCAAGTACCGCAACAAAAAATTTGAAAGGAGTTTTTCACCATGAAAAACAAAATTTTAGCATTTGTTCTCGTTCTTGCAATGATCATTACATCTGCTTCTATCATCGCTAGCGCAGCTGGCTATGACGCTGCTCTTCCGGGCGGACGTACAACCTGGTCTGCTGACGACATTATGTACCCCGGCGACGAAGGTACAAAGTATCACGGCGCATTCGTACAGCCTGACGTTTGGAACCCCATCGACGGTCAGTACGAGCACTGGACCGGCTGTCTCTTCGAGAGAACAACCTACAACGGCGTAGAGTGCGTTAAGGTTTCTATCGACCCCGAAGGAACAACTCTCGTTCCTATGATGGACTTCAACTACTATCAGTGGAATGCAGAATACTACATGCCTTCTCTTGACGCTACAAAGAACAGCTGGCTCAAGATCAAGTATGCTTACAATGATGCAGCTGACGCTATGTCCTACATCAAGTTCCACGCTTCCAAGGACGTTGCTCCCCTCGGCGCATCTGTTCTTAAGAGCGCATTCAAGACATTTGACATCGTTAACGGCGGTGGCGAATGGCAGGAAGTTATCGTTAACCTTTCCGACATGATCTTCGAAGACGGTACTGCTTGGAATGAAAACACAGTTCGTCAGTTCAGACTCCAGATGTTCGAAGGTAACGAAAACCCTGACGCAGCTTGCTACATAGCTGGCTTCGGTTTCTTTGAAACAGAAGAAGCTGCAAAGGCATTCGATTATAAGACAACAGGCACTACAACAACTACTCCTGTAGTTGATAAGGCTGCTGAAGAAGCTGCTGCAAAGG
>JAFQPF010000229.1 GCA_017411885.1 Clostridia bacterium | reverse complement strand
TCTCAAGTCTTATATATCGAGTTCAAAAGTTCCGTCAAAAGCTCGATAAACGGTCTGCGCCTTTGATTCTATCATTAGATTTGCAGCTATACCTTCTCCGACTCTTTTGCTGTCGTGCATAGCACGATAACCGGCCTCGGATATCGGCATAAAAATGATATCAGGTGCAACGAAGTTGTAAAAATCAACGCAATAACTGTCGCAAAGAGCGTGATGAGGCATTTGGAGAGCATCACACTTCAAGCTTTTGCCGTATCGGAAAGCGGTTATTTGCATTGAGGGTCTGTAGGCATCGCCTGTGATCATAACGCGTTTGTTTTTGCCGCTTACGGAAAATATAAGAGAACAAAGGTTAAAATTGTTACCGGATGAATTGAATATCGAGCAATCGTCCGGGACAAAAAGGAATTCTAATTCAACGTCATCGATACAAATTTTTTCTCCGCGAGACGGTGAATATGATATTGCATTTAAACTTTTGCAGATAGTTTTCATCTCGTTATTGATTTCTTCCAAAGCTCCGATGCGACCGCTTTCATCCTTAAATTCCATTGGAAAATCAAATATGATCTTTTTAACTTCAACGCGGGAGCAAAGAGAATGCGATTCGATGATCTTTTTCAGCGCACCGTAATGATCTTCATGAGGACGAGTAATGATCCACAAGTCAACTGTCGGTTTTGCGTTTACGGAATTACTCTCCAAGAGTGAAACGAGCCCATTTGCATCGCATTCATAGCCGCCATCAACGACTATCAGCTTTCCGCTGTCTGTTATGATGACGTCCCCCATACCTGCAGCGGGCCAACCTGCTTTACCTCCAAATTCACCGCTATATAGAGAGCCTTGCGTCATATATTGAATAAATCTACCCATAAAGCATATCCTTCCTGCGGTTTAAGATATCGACTGTTATCGAATATATTTTATCATAATACATATTTCATTTCAAGTAAATGAACTAAATCTTCAAACAAGCTTCGATAGTTTGATGGAGACGTTGACCTGTTTTTTCGCGGCAGGAATAAACATAAGTATTCAAAATAAGCGATGACGAAAAGAAATTCACGTCAGCTACTAAAATTAAAATTGAATAAACATATTGATTATTTCATCAGAACGTGGTATACTGATATGGTAGCTAATGACATACTGTGTCGGACCATTACTAAACAACTACGGTCGTCTACCAAAAAGGTTGACGGCCGTCTTTTTGATATTGGGAGGAAATGATGAATTACGATGTTATTATTATCGGCGCCGGCCCCGGAGGAACATTTGCCGCATACGAGCTTATAAAGCTAAAAAAAGACATCAAGATAGCGATCTTTGAGGCGGGACATCCTCTTAATAAGAGAAAATGCCCAATAGACGGTGATAAGATAAAATCCTGCATACATTGCAAGAGCTGTTCTATAATGAGCGGCTTTGGAGGCGCAGGCGCTTTCTCTGACGGAAAGTACAACATTACCAATGACTTCGGCGGTACTCTTTATGAATATATAGGGAAAGCCGAAGCCACCAAGCTAATGGAATACGTTGATGAGATAAATATGGAATTCGGCGGCAAGGGTACAAAGCTTTACAGCACGAGCGGCTCGAAATTCAGAAAGATCTGTATGCAGAACGGTCTTCATCTGCTTGATGCATCCGTTCGCCATCTCGGCACGGATATAAATTACATCGTTCTTGAAAACCTTTACGCACATCTGCGCGATAAGGTCGAATTCTATTTCGATACACCCGTTGAGCACATTTCAGAGGCAACCGAGGGATATGAGATAACGACCGCAAGCACTTCTTATACCTGCAAGAAATGTATTGTTTCCGTCGGCAGAAGCGGCAGTAAATGGATGGAGGAAACGTGCAAGAGCCTTAATATTCCCACCCATTCAAACCGTGTTGACATAGGTGTCAGAGTAGAGCTGCCGGCAGAGATATTCTCACATCTTACGGACGAGCTTTACGAAAGCAAGATCGTATACCGCACACAAAAGTATGCTGACAAGGTACGTACCTTCTGTATGAACCCCAAGGGCGCGGTCGTAAGCGAAAACACAAACGGCATCGTTACCGTTAACGGACACAGCTATGAGGACCCCGCAAAGCAGACTAAGAATACTAACTTTGCCCTGCTTGTCGCAAAGCATTTTTCCGAGCCCTTCCGTGATTCTAACGGCTACGGTGAATCCATCGCAAGGCTCAGCAATATGCTTGGCGGCGGAGTCATGGTCCAGCGCTTCGGCGATCTTATTCAAGGTAAGCGAAGCACGCGCAAGAGGATCGAAGAATCCTTCACGACCCCCACCCTAAACGCCACTCCCGGAGATCTCAGTCTCGTTCTTCCGAAGCGAATACTTGACGGCATAATAGAAATGATATACGCACTTGACAAGATCGCACCCGGTACAGCAAACGAGGATACACTCCTCTACGGCGTTGAGGTAAAGTTCTATAATATGGAGGTCGAGGTCGACGAAAACCTTGAAAGCTGTAAAAAGGGCCTTTACGTCATCGGCGACGGCAGCGGAATAACACACTCCCTTTCGCACGCATCAGCGAGCGGCGTTTACGTTGCGAGAGATATTATTAAACACTAAATCCCTATTACATCAAGAACGTCCCGAGTTCTTGTATACTGTTCAGTATATATCATTTCCGAAATATCAAAAGGCAGCTCACCTTTATAATCGAGCTTGATAAGCTTTCTGTTCAGAAGGATCCTATCCTTACCCTCATATACTGCTTTCCTTACGGCCGGCTTAGATATGCTTTCAACGTTATTTATCATTTCTTCGATCGAACCAAATTGCGCAATAAGAGATGCGGCGGTTTTAGGTCCGACCTTATCACATCCGCGAATGTTATCGGAGCTATCCCCTGTAAGCGCTTTGAAATCTGCATATCTATCCGGAAAAATACCAAGCTTGCCGAAAACATAATCAGCGTCACATATTATGCTTTTTTCGCCTCGATATCTTAAAATTTGTACATAGGCACCAATAAGCTGATAAAGATCGCTGTCGCCCGAGGATATTATCATAAAATTATTGACATCGGCTTTTGACGCATATCCCGCAAGCCAATCATCTGCTTCGCAATCTGTTGTTTCGCTGTGTACGATGCCCATCTCATCAAGAGCAGAGTAAATATATGGAAGCTGTGAAAACGGAGTGTC
>JAFQPF010000228.1 GCA_017411885.1 Clostridia bacterium | reverse complement strand
TTTGTTGAATTCGCAGTTGAATTTTCCTCCAAGCCTGACGGCAGAAAGCAGAGTGGGATCAAGAATCGACTCGTTGAAGCGCACGTTTATAAGCTCGAGATCGCTCGTCGGCTCGACCGAATGGAAATCGGTGTAGCACATAAGATAAGCGCATCCGGGATGGATTTGGTACGAGGTGTTGTTGTAAATATGACGCCCCTCGCCCGACAGGATTATCTCAAATTCAAAATAATCGTGCCAGTGAACGGGACAGAGAACTCCCGCCTTCACAGTCTTCTTGACGACGATAAAGTTTTTCTCGCGGAAAAGGGCGTTTTCCTCAGGCACGCTTTCGATATTCCACAAAAATCCGCTTTTCATATCTGTCACTCCCTAAATCGTTGATTTTCTTAATTATAACATAGATTTATATGATTTTCAATAGTTTTAATATGTGATATACTTAATATATAAACGACTACGGAGGTAGCTTATGCTTAAATGGAAGCTTGCTTATGCAGAGAACCGCGATTGCAAGGATATGAAGATAACAACGGCGTACGATATTGAAAGGTCGGGATTTATCACTATGGACGCAACCGTGCCGGGAAGCTTCGAGATGGATTTTATGCGGGAGAACATCCTTCCGGATATTTACTTCTCCACGAATACGCTCGAGGTGCAGAAGTACGAGAGCTGTCACTTCTGGTATTTCACCGAGTTTGAAGCAAAAAACGAAAACGAGTATATCCACTTTGAAGGAATAGACACCGTAGCTGATATTTACGTTAACGGCGTGCTTTCGGCAACAAGCGACAATATGTTTTTGCCCTGCGACGTGTACGATAATATAAAGGTAGGCAAAAACGAGCTCGTTGTGCATATCAAGCCGACTCTTATCGAGGGAAGAAAATACGATCTTCCGGCAACCTGTAACGGTGGAATGTACGGCTATCCTGCAACCTATATACGCAAAGCTCCGTATATGTTCGGCTGGGACATTATGCCGAGAACGGTTTCGGCAGGTATATACAAGCCTGTTGAGATAAGGGAGCGCAAGCGCGATCACATCAAGGATATGTTCCTGCATACTACCAACATAAATCTTGAAAACAACACCGCAGACCTCTCTATTAATATAAATATTGAAGCCGCTGAGGACGATATCGGCAATTACAGTATAAGAACTACGGGTAAATGCCGTGACCGCGAGTTCGTTAATAACTCAAAGCTGTGGCACACAAGCGGATTCGTTAATTTCAGAGTCGGAAACGCATATTTCTGGTGGCCGAGAAATATAGGCGAGCCGAATATATACGACGTTACCGTAGAGCTTTTATATAAGGGCGAGGTTAGGGACGTAAAGCGTCTTGACTATGGCTTCAGAACGGTAAAGCTTGAAAGGGAAGAGCTTGAGGCAGACGGAAGCGGCGGAAAGTTCTGCTTTGTAGTCAATGGTAAGCGCGTTTTCGTTATGGGAACTAACTGGGTGCCGCTTGACGCACTCCCTGCTCGCTTTGCGCCGAGACTCGACGAGGCGTTCAAGCTCGTGCTTGATATTGGTTGCAATATGATAAGATGCTGGGGCGGAAATATATACGAATCCGATGAATTCTTCAAGCTTTGCGACAGAAACGGCGTTATGGTATGGCAGGACTTTGCAATGGCTTGCGCCGTGTATCCGCGCGATGATGTATTTCTTAAAAAATTTGAAAAGGAAGCACTTTACGTCATTAAAAAATACAGGAATCATCCCTCACTCGTTATATGGGCGGGAGATAACGAATGTGACCTGCTCTGCAGGAACAAGGGTAACTTCAAGCGCGATCCCAACGAGGCAACGGTTACGAGACGGCTTATTCCAGATCTCCTCTTTGATCACGATTTTACGAGACCCTATCTTCCGAGCTCGCCGTATATAAGCCCCGAAGCGCACAGACTTGATCTTCCTCTTGTGGAGGATCACACCTGGGGTCCCCGCGACTATTTCAAGGGCGAATACTACAAAAACACCGAATGCATATTTGCAAGCGAGGTAGGATACCACGGCTTCCCGTCGGTCAGCTCTCTAGGTAAATTTCTTGATTCTCCCGACAAGCTTTTCTTTGAAAACGGCTGGGTAACTCCCGAGTACGTTGTGCACTCGGCTAATCCCGAGTCTGTGCATAACGCCCCGTGGTCATACAGAATTCCCCTCGCGGTAAATCAGGTAAAAACTCTTTTCAATAAGGTAGAGGACAAGCTTGAGGATTTCGTCCGTCAGAGTCAGATATCACAGGCTGAGGCGATGAAGTACTTCATCGAAAGAGTTAGAATACGCAGATGGGCAAAAACGGGTATTATCTGGTGGAACATTATTGACGGATGGCCGCAGGTCTCCGACGCGGTGGTTGACTACTATTTCGATAAAAAGCTCGCATATTACTACATAAAGCGCTCGCAGACCCCCGTTTGTCTTATGTTTGACGAGCCTGAAGGCGGCAGAATAACGCTTTATGCAGATAACGACACGCTGAATGATGCAAGAATAGAATACGAGGTTATAAATGTAACCGATAACGTTACCTGCCTGTCGGGAAGCGGCACGGCTGCGGCACAGAGCGCAGTAAAGCTTGATTCGCTCAAGATAGCGGACGGAGAAAAGAAATTCTATCTTATCAAGTGGCGTCTTGACGGGGAAGAATACACCAACCACTATTTTACAAACGCGATCGGCGTTGACTACGCTTCATATATTCGTGATATGACTAAATGCGGATATGATGAGTTTGGAGAGTGAATAAATGATAGGCTTTGATATAGGCGGAACCAAATGCTCGGTTTCGCACGGAGAATTTGAAAACGGAGAATTTGTCATTCTGGATAAAAGAGTCATTCCCACAGATGTGGGCACAGACCCGTACGTTATGATAGACAGAATGTACGCACTTGCAAGGGAAATGACCGACGATACATCGGTTATAGGAATATCCTGCGGAGGACCGCTTGATTCGTCGCGCGGAGTAATAATCGCTCCTCCCAATCTTCACGGCTGGCTCGACGTTGAGATAGTAGATTATCTGAAAAGCAAGTACGGTGCAAGATCCGCGCTTCAGAACGATGCAAACGCCTGCGCACTCGCCGAATGGAAATTCGGTGCGGGAAAGGGCTGTCAGAATATGGTCTTTCTGACCTTTGGTACGGGGCTCGGCGCAGGACTTATATTAAACGGCAGACTTTACGAGGGAACGAGTGGATGTGCCGGCGAGGTAGGACATATCAGACTCGAAAAATACGGTCCTGTGGGCTTTGGAAAGGCAGGCTCGTTCGAGGGCTTTTGCTCGGGCGCAGGTATAGCGGAGCTCGGCAAAATGCTTGCCCGTGAGCGCTTGCAGATGGGCGAAACGGTTTCATACTGCAAAAGCCTTGCCGAGCTTGATACGATAAGCGCAAAAACCATCGCGGACTCTGCGGACAGAGGCAACCGTGACGCAGCAGACGTCTATGCGCTTTGCGGCAAAAAGCTCGGAGAGGGACTTTCGGTGCTGATTGACATTCTCAATCCCGAGTGTATAGTTATCGGAAGCATTTTTGAACGTAGCGAAGACCTTATCAGACCCGAAATGGAAAAGGCGATCAAAAGGGAAGCACTGAGCTTTGCGAGCGAGGTGTGCAGAGTGGTCCCTGCAAAGCTTGGAAATAATATAGGAGACTGGGCGGCGCTTGCTGTTGCCGCGACCCTGTCGGAAAGGTGAGAGTTATGAATGAACTGTTCAAAAGATATCCCGAGCTTGCGGTATGCAAGGAGGATATAGAAAATGCGTTTTATATGCTTGCTACTACCTATAAAAACGGAGGCAAGGTGCTCGTATGCGGAAACGGCGGAAGCGCGTCTGACGCAGAGCATATAGTGGGCGAGCTTATGAAAAACTTTATGATAAAAAGAAAGACCGACAGGAAATTCAGGTCCGTGCTCAAGGAGCTTGGATACAACGATGCCGAATATCTGAGCGAGCATCTCGAGGGAGCGCTTCCGGCAATATCCCTCGTAAGTCAGTCGTCAATTCTTACGGCGTTTGCAAACGATAACGCGGCGGATATGGTTTACGCACAGCTGGTTTACGGCTATGCCGATAAAAACGATATGCTCTGGTGTCTGTCTACCTCGGGAAATTCCGCAAACGTGGTAAACGCGGCAAAGGTGGCAAAGGCAAAGGGAATAAAGGTGCTGTCGTTCACGGGAAAATCGGAAAGCAAGCTTTCCGAGATAAGCGACGTTACAGTAAGAGTTCCTAAGTGCGAGACCTTCCTCGTTCAGGAGCTTCACCTGCCCGTATACCACTATCTTTGCGCCAATATAGAAAAGGCTATGTTCGAGTAACTGACACCCGAGATCTGTTTTTGGCAAACTGCACAAAAGAATTGAAGCGGCTTTGTAAATATCGTTGAATTATCAGATCAACGGGTATAACTTGTTGAACTTTTGCCTTGAGCATTGTATAATGAACTCAAATCCATATAAAGTAAAAGGAGATATTGTTATGAACAGAATCTTTAGAAGCGTCCTTGTACTCGCGCTTATTATGTGCGCGATAATGGCATATACGCTTGTTGCATCGGCTTCTGATGATGCAATAATATACACAGCGGAGGATATTTCCTCTGACGGCCGTATCGTTACGACGGTTCCGGATGAAATGAATGGAAAGATACTCGGCGGAAACGTAAAGGGAGCGTACTCTAACGGTATGGTCCGCTTTGTATCCACAAATCCGGGTGCCGCTTCAACCACAGGTGACAGACTTATTGTCGCGGTTGATAATATCAACCTCACTGAATATCCCTACGTAGCAATTTCCTATAATACCAATATAGACGCACCAAACTTGAATTTCAACCTTACCACCGCAGGCGGAAGCTATACGAGAGAAGCAAAGATCTTCTTCGCTCAGACAAGAACCTCGGGAAAGAAGTCTGTCGGTACGGGTAAGTACGACGGAGCATACGGAATGAGCGCAGTCGCGACCTCGGTTTATGTTCCCCTGTGGAGCAACACGGGCAAGGTTGCAGGTGCAGACGAATACTTCGACGTTGAATACATAGGCTTTTTCAAGACCGAAGACGCGATGAAATCTTACAAATACACCCCGGGAGAGATCAAGGTGAATATCCAGCTTGTTGAACAGGTACAGAGACTTATTGTCGGTGATAGCTTCAAGCTTACCGCAACGACTGTAATTGAAGGTCAGACAATGCCCACCGTAACCTTTGAAAGCGATAACGATGCAGTCGCTTCGGTTACCGCAGACGGAACTGTTACCGCCAA
>JAFQPF010000017.1 GCA_017411885.1 Clostridia bacterium | reverse complement strand
CTCAAAAAACTTGTCGTAATCGAACACGACCTCGGGCAGATACACAAGATCGGGTGCTACACCGCAGACCTTGCGCGGAAGAGCCGATGCCGCCGTAAGCCAGCCTGCGTCACGTCCCATAATCTCGACGATAGTCACCGCCTTTACCGTATACACCGCGGTATCGCGTATAATTTCCTGCATTACGGTCGCGATAAACTTTGCCGCAGAGCCGAAGCCGGGCGTATGGTCTGTGCCGCAAAGATCATTGTCTATCGTTTTCGGCACGCCCATTACTCTCAGATCGCTTCCAAGCTTCTTCGCATAACGGCTTAATTTATCGACAGTATCCATCGAATCGTTGCCGCCAATATAGAAGAAATACTTGATATCAAGCTTTTCAAAAAGCTCAAAAAGCTTTTCAAAGGGAGCTGTATCCTTATCGGGATCCGGAAGCTTCATTCTACACGAGCCGAGTGCCGCAGCAGGGGTATTTTCAAGAAGCTTAAGCTCGTCCTCGCCCTTTAAGAGGTCGTTAAGAACACAGTATCTGTCCTCCAAAAGTCCGGCAACTCCGTTGAGCGCACCGTAGATCTTATCAATGCATCCCGATTCATACGCACCTCTGACCACTCCGGCAAGCGTTGCGTTTATCGCCGCTGTCGGACCTCCCGACTGTCCTACTATCGCGTTTCCCTTAATCATATTTTTATCCTTCCCTATGTCAATCCTTATTTTTGAGTCTGTTAAATCTTTCGGAAAGCGAAAGCCTGCGCGCTTCGCTTTCAGGCTTGAGGACACGTACGCCTTCCTCGTCAAGCCTTATGATATCACCCTCACGCGCGTTTTCAAGCTCTTTGAGCGCGATATTTATAACCGAGTCATCCTCAAGGCTTGTCAGAACCGCAAGCTCTTCCTCGGCTCTGTCAAAAACATAGTCCATATTCCCTCCGAAAGCACAAGTTTTTGCAAAGCTATTGCAATTTGTGCCTGTTATGTGGTATCATAATTATAACAGTTATGTCGGCGTATGTCAATCGCAGACGCAAAAAAGAACAACATTTATTTTGAAGGGATAAGAATATGGCAGACACCTTTAATATACTTGCCATCGGAGATGCCGTAGGCTCTCCTGCCTGCAATTATCTGAGAGAAAAGCTTTCGGGTATAATAAAGCATTTCGAAATAGATCTCACGATAGTTAACGGCGAAAACTCGGCAGACGGAAACGGAATGCTCCCTCAAAGCGCGCAGACGCTTTCTGATGCGGGTGCCGACGTTATTACGGGAGGAAACCACACCTTCAGACGCCGCGAGGTCTATAACTTTTTAGACGACAACAGATTCTGCGTGCGCCCCGCAAATATGCCGTCAACAGCACCCGGATACGGACACACGGTAATCGATACGGGCAAGACAAGGGTTTTGGTTATAAATCTGCTCGGCACGGTATATATGGAGCCGCTTGAAAGTCCCCTTATCTGTGCCGATAAAATACTTGAAGCAAATGCCGGCAAATACGATATCGCCGTAATTGATTTTCACGCAGAGGCAACGAGCGAAAAGGCGGCACTTGCAAGATATCTTGACGGCAGGGTAAGCGCGGTATTCGGCACGCACACGCACGTACAAACGGCTGACGAGCAAATACTTCCAAGGGGAACAGGCTTTATAACCGACCTTGGAATGACGGGAGTTACCGACAGCATTCTCGGTGTCAAAAGCGAGATAATAATAGACAAATTCATAAGCCATATGCCGGTGCGCTTCGAGCAGGCAAGCGGCGAGGTCAGCGCAAGCGGCGCGATATTTATGATAGACAAGGCAAGCGCAAAATGTGTGGGCGTCAGAAGAATAAGCTTTTAAGCGCAATACGGGAGGCAGAAAACTGCCTCCCGTATGTATTTAATAGTCCGTTTTATCTTACGCAGTAACTCCCGCGGCATTATTTGTCTGATCTATATCAGCATCTCCTGCCGGCAGACCGAAGCTTATGCTGATCGCATCGTCTACTCTGCTCATAAGCGCGTCGTCAAGATGCCCCATTTTCTCCTTAAGACGCTTTTTGTCAATAGTCCTTATCTGCTCAAGAAGTATTACCGAATCCTTGGCAAGACCGTACCTGTCGGCAAAAACGTCTATATGAGTCGGAAGCTTCGTTTTTCCGATCTGACTTGTGATAGCCGCGGCGATCACAGTCGGGCTGTACTTGTTGCCTATGTCATTCTGCACGATAAGCACAGGTCGCAGTCCCCCCTGCTCACTTCCGACTACCGGACTGAGATCGGCATAAAAAATATCTCCGCGTTTTACGCTCAATTTAATTCACTCTCCATTATTTTATACTTTTTACAAACAATATGCCTGCTATATTATTTTTTGCTCGCAAAGGGGTAAATTAAACATACAAACGAGAAAAAATTTGCAAGCGTTAAAAAGAGGCGCCTCTTTTATAACATTTTACTCACAAGCATACTCTTGTGTCCCCGCCTGAAAGCGGCGCTTTCGGGCGCAAATGCGCACAAAAGCTCCGCTTGCGGTATTATTTGTCAAAAAAGTCTTACTTGTAAGAGTAAAAAGCGAAAAATAAAAAGAAAAAATTTTTAATACCCTATTCCATTTCATAAGAATTTGTGCTATACTGTAAAGCGTAGATTTAATTCTCACCGAAAGGAAACGGTAAAATGGCAGAAAAAATTTTAATGAAAACGCCGCTTGTCGAAATGGACGGCGACGAAATGACACGCATAATCTGGAAGATGATAAAGGATATCCTTATCCTTCCTCATATCGAGCTCAAGAGCGAGTATTATGACCTCGGCCTTGAATACAGAAACGAAACCAATGACGAGGTCACCGTAAAATCCGCAGAAGCGACCAAGAAGTACGGCGTGGCGGTAAAATGCGCGACGATCACTCCCAATGCCGCAAGAATGGACGAATACAACCTCAAAGAAATGTGGAAAAGCCCCAACGGCACTATCAGAGCGATTCTTGACGGTACTGTTTTCAGAACCCCTATTCTCGTTAAGGGCATCACCCCCTATATCCCGAGCTGGACAAAGCCGATAACCATCGCGCGTCACGCTTACGGAGACGTTTATAAGAACGTTGAAATGCAGGTGCCGGCAGGAGCTAAGTGTGAGCTTGTATGCACCGACAAGGACGGAAACGAAACACGCGAGCTTATACATAATTTCACTTCGTCAAGCGGTATCATCCAAGGACTTCACAACATAGACGCGTCTATCGAAAGCTTTGCGCGCAGCTGCTTCAACTTCGCACTTGACACAAAGCAGGACGTATGGTTTGCGACTAAGGACACTATCTCCAAGAAGTACGACCACCGCTTCAAGGATATTTTTGCTGAGATATTTGAAAAGGAATATAAGGAAAAATTTGACAAGACAGGCATTGAATACTTCTACACCCTTATCGACGACGCTGTAGCACGCGTTATCAGAAGCGAGGGCGGATATATCTGGGCTTGCAAAAACTACGACGGCGACGTTATGAGCGATATGGTAGCAACCGCTTACGGAAGCCTTGCAATGATGACCTCGGTACTCGTTTCTCCCGACGGAGTATACGAATACGAGGCTGCTCACGGTACGGTACAGCGTCACTACTACAAGCATCTTAAGGGCGAGGAGACCTCGACAAACAGCGTGGCGACGATCTTCGCGTGGTCGGGCGCGCTCAGAAAGCGCGGTGAGCTTGATAATATCCCCGAGCTTGTAAATTACGCCGATATGCTTGAAAAGGCAACGATCGACACGATCGAGGAAGGCATTATGACGGGTGACCTTATGGCTATGTCGACGCTTGAAAGCAAGCGCAAGGTCAACACCGAAGAATTCCTTGTTGAGATCGGCAAAAGACTTGATAAGTATTTAGGATAATTTTAAGAAATACGGATATACTGATAAAACCGTCGCAACCCGACGGTTTTGTTAGTAACGTCCAACACCTTGACACAAAAACTCAAAAAACTTGAAAATATGTCTTGACAAAAGCGTCGGTATTTGTTATAATATATCTCGCGATGTAAATTCGGCCTGGTAGTTCAGTTGGTTAGAACGCTAGCCTGTCACGCTAGAGGTCAGGGGTTCGAGTCCCCTTCAGGTCGCCATTCGCTGCTATGGCTCAGTTGGTAG
>JAFQPF010000227.1 GCA_017411885.1 Clostridia bacterium | reverse complement strand
GTTTTAACGTGATCTTATCGCCATCGCCGCCGTCAGTCCACAGGCTCTTGCCCTTTCTTCCCTTATTATGAGAAATAACGGCGTTTGCGGCGTTAAGTATATTGGCGGTCGATCTGTAATTCTGTTCAAGCTTTATTACCTTACAGCCCGAAAAATCACGGTCAAAGGTAAGAATGTTTTCGATGGTCGCGCCTCTGAATTTATAAATACTCTGATCGTCATCGCCGACAACCATAATATTTTTGCGCTTTGCGCTGATAAGCTCGCAAAGCCTGAGCTGTGCTATGTTTGTGTCCTGAAACTCGTCTACACAAACGTATCTGAAGCGGTTCTGATAATAGCTTCTGACCTCCTCGTTTGCCATAAGCAAAAGCACCGTCTGCATAATGATATCGTCAAAATCAAGAGCGTTAGCGCTCTTAAGCTCGCGCTCGTATTCGTTGTATATCTGAGAGATACGCGAAAGCCTGAAATCGCTTGAAGCTTCTGCCGCAAAATCCTTTGCCGACATAAGCCTGTCCTTTGCGCGGCTGATAACACTCATAGCCGCCTTGGGCGCAACGACCTTTTCGTCGATTCCAAGCCTTTTCATACAAGCGCTTATAAGCTTTTTTGTGTCGTCTGTATCGTATATTGTAAAAGAGGATTCATATCCTGCAAGATGAGCGTATCTTCTTAAAATGCGCACGCAGATCGAATGGAATGTGCCTGCCCATATCTCCTTTGCGGCATCGGCATCACCGATAACCTTTTCAAGTCTTTCCTTGATCTCGCCTGCCGCTTTGTTTGTAAAGGTAATGGCAAGCACAGCCCACGGTGGGCAGGGAGCATTTGCAAGCTCGCAAAGCTCGTCCCCAAGCTCATCGTGAGGGAGATCTGTCATTCCTTCAAGCCTTGAAACGTAAGCTTCATCAAGCTCTTCGGGTATTTCGTCACTGAAATAAGCATCTCCGTAACGGATGAGATGCGAGATCCTGTTAACAAGCACCGTGGTCTTTCCGCTTCCTGCACCGGCAAGCACCAAAAGAGGCCCGTTAACCGTATAAACCGCCTCGCGCTGAGGGCGGTTCATTCGCTCGTAGTATTTATCAAAAAGCGCGCGCTTTGCGCTCAAATATCTTTGTTCTAAGCTAAATTCTGCCATGTTGATACGTCCGTTTCATAAATAAACAGAAACAAGGGGGAATGTTCCCCCATGCTTTCTTATTTGCGTTTTCTGACAAAGCGCTTGTGCTTGAGCTCAACCGTTCTGCCGGTTCTGATGTATGAATGAAGTATAGTCCTGACGCGTGACGTCTGACGTATGGATACCGCCTCCGGCTTACCGGTGCGCTTTATATACCGTACCAGCTCGTCAAGCTTTACAAGGTTTCTGTAGCTCTGTGTAAACGTAACTCTGTTTGAAGAGAAGGTGACTACGTTGTATATCGGTACGCGGTACTGTCCCTCGCTTTTCAGAATTTCGTTTATAACCTTGATGTGGGTTTCATTCTGGTAAATAGGATTATAAAAGGATATGCGCTTGTCGTTGTAGATCTGAGTCCACTTGCGTGTATCACCGCTGATGATCTTTCCGTTGTGGCTTTTAAGCTCAATAACGAATATACCGCTTCTGTTGACCACGATCGCATCGATCTCGGCGTATCTGTCCTTGCCCGAATTGACGTACGGGATGTACACGTTTGTGAATACCGCGCTTGGAGAAAACGCCTCTTCGAGTATTTCTTTAAGCCTTTGCTCGCTCGGCTTGCCGTAATTTTCGATCTCACGGACACGCTTTTTTGATTTTACGGTTATCGTTATAAAAAGCGTAACTGCGGCTGAAAGTATCACAGCTAAAAGCAAGCATAAAGTGAAAAATAAGGGTGATCTTATAAATTCAGACAAGATAACACCTCAGGCAAGCTCTTTTTCAAGATAATCGGCAACCTCGCCGACCGTTGTTTTCTTTGAAATAGCTTTGTCGTCGATCTCGCAATCGTATTTTTCCTCAAGCTCGAGCACAAGCTCTGCAAGCTCGATGGAGTTGATACCGAAGTCACGGCGAAGGTCGGTTTCGCGGGTGATCTTGTCGCTGTCGATGTTAAACTGTGTGGATATTAATTCTTTAAGCTGTTCAAACATGATGTACTCCTTATTTTACAAGAAATCTCTTGATTTTTTTTGTAGTTGTCTTTTCAAATTCCGTGTCTCTGAACTCAAATATGCCTACCTGCTTGAACGATGGCATTTCTGAGTTTAATTCCTTCAAGCGTTCAAGTGCCTTTTGCTTGATCTCATCCTTTTCAAGCTCGGGGAAGGAATCGAAATCGGGATAGGTTATGGCAACGATATCGGTTTCGCCCGTATTTTCATCCTTGCGTCCGATAACAACGATCTCCTTCACGTATTCGCAGTTATTAAAGTTTTCTTCAAGCTCTTCGGGATAAACGTTCTTGCCGTTTGAAAGAATGATCACGTTCTTTTTGCGTCCGGTTATGAAAATGTAACCGTCATCATCAAGATATCCGATATCGCCTGTTCTGAACCAACCGTCCTCTGTGAACGCTTCGGCAGTAGCCTCGGGATTCTTATAATAACCAAGCATTACGTTTGTGCCACGAACGAGTATCTCTCCACGTCCGTCCTGGTCAAGAGTGGTCTCGTCAATTTTCGCTTCACATCCGATAGCCGCAGGACCGACCGAGCCGATCTTTGGCGCTTTGTAGGGTGTAACCGAAACAAGAGGAGAGGTCTCTGTAATACCGTAGCCCTCTAAGACCGCGATGCCGAAAGCGTTAAAATCTTCAATGATCTCCGGCTTTATAGGTGCACCGCCGCAAATAATGACCTTTATATTTCCGCCGAAAGCTGAAAGTACGTCTGAAAAGAGCTTTCGCCTCAGATCAACACCGAGCTTTAAGGCAGCGTTTGAAAGCTTCATTGCGGCTCTTACCTTGCCCTCAATGCCCTTGTCTCTGATGTTAGCCCAGATCTTTTTGTGTACGGTTTCAAGAAACATAGGTACAACAACAAGACCGTAGGGCTTATAATACTGCATTGATCTGGAAGCGTATTTAAGCGAAGGATTTATATAAACGCTTGCGCCAATATTAAACGCCGCAAGGTGACAGCAGGTGAATTCGTAGGTGTGATGCACAGGAAGAACCGATACGATGTTGGAGGTGTTGTCAAACGGAACGAGCGCGCACGCCGCGTTTACCGACGTAATTATATTCTTTTGCGAAAGCATAACGCCCTTGCTTGTTCCGGTCGTTCCGGAGGTGAAGAGGATAGAGCAGCACTTTTCCATATCGGGTACTATCGAAGTATACGTGTCGTTGCCGTTATTTAAGAGCTCTTGTCCTTCGTTTAAGAGATCGGCGATGTCGATCACGTTTACTCCTTCAGGAGAATCAACGCCCTTGTCATCCTCATTGAGTCTTATGAATAATTCAATATTAGGAAGCTTTTCGGCAAGCGATGTTATCTTGCCGTTGAAGTAGCCTGTATACGCGATTGCAACACATTCCGCAAGGTTTGCAAAATCGCAAACCGCATCAAGAGAGATCTCCTTGTCAAGGGGAACTATGGTACCGTTGCCGTTAACGACCGTAAGATAGGTAAGAGACCAATAGGGGTGAGTGTCGCCGATGACTGCAATGTTTTTACCGATAAGTCCTCTGGATGACAGAGCAGTTCCGTATGCTTTCATATCGGACAGATACTTTTCATACGTATACTTTTGAGTCTCTTTACCGACCTTGAATTCGTAAAAGGTTTTGTCTTTATAAATTTCAGCACTTGAATAAATAAGCTGCTTTAAGTCTGTTGCGATTTTAGGTGGGTTTAGCTTAAATTTCATATTTGATTACTTTGCCTTTCTTGTTGTAGATAAGCTTTTAGCCTTAACCGACAAATATTATACAGGATTTCAAGCACAATGTCAATAAACAGTATATCGAAACTGTATACCTATCATACAGCGAGTAAAGTTATGCCTTTGATATAGGACGTGTGTAATGCTTTATCCATTCAATTTCATCATTTTCACAAACGGTTGACAGGCACTTGAAAACGTAAGCGTGATATGAGTTTAATGCGTCAATATCACTTTGCTCCATTTTCTCGGGTAAAATCGCGTCAAGATCAATGGGTGCAACCGTCAACGGCTCAAATTTTAAGAACTGACCGTACTCGTTTTTAATATCTTCAGTACACAACAAAAGATTTTCAAGTCTGATGCCGTGCTTTCCATTGACGTACATACCCGGTTCGTCCGAGGTTATCATACCCGGCTTGAATGCAGGGGCGTTATTAGCGTAATGAATGCTACACGGTCCCTCGTGTACGCTTAACATATAACCGACGCCGTGACCTGTACCGTGTCTGTAATCAAGTCCGAGGCTCCATAGAGGCTGACGGGCGATCATATCAAGAACTGCGGGGCGTGTGTCGCTCTTGAATTTCAAGTTCTGGAGTCTTAACATTGCACAGCATACGGCAGTATAGTGAAGCTTGAACTCGTAATCAATTTCTCCGAGAACAAAAACTCTCGTAATATCGGTGGTAGCACCATTGTACTGTCCACCTGAATCAACAAGAAGTGCCGCGTCTTTCATTATCTGTGAGTTTGTATCTGTTGTTGCTTTGTAGTGAATTATTGCTGCGTGATCCTTATATCCGCAGATCGTATCAAAGCTGTCGCCAAGATAGTCAGAGCACCTTTCTCTGATCTGTTTGAGCTTTTTTGTTGCCGAAATTTCGGAGTATTCACCCGATTCAGCATTCTTTATAAGGTGCATAAATCTCGCCACGGCAAGACCGTCATGAATGTGCATCCTTTTAACGTATTCGATCTCGGTCTGATTCTTTATTGCCTTGAATATCATAGCGGGATCGACCGAATCGACGATTTTTATGCTTTTATCAAGCGATGAGTAAACGGCATAATTTGCACCGGCGGTATTGAGTAAAACGCTCTTGGCGCGTATTGCAGGAATGAAGCTGTAAAACTCGGTGTAATCGCAAAGTTTGACTCCGTGAAGCTCAAGCTCGTCTTTTACGTCTTTTGCGGAATTGCTGTCAGCAAAAAGGTTAGCGTTCTCTGTGTTGATATACATATACGCAAAAAATACGGGAGTATTCTTTATGTCCGAGCCTCTTAAATTGAGTATCCACGCAATTTCCTCAAGTGAAGTTATAATATGACCGTCGCAAGACTTTTTTGACATCTCCTCGCGTATCATAGCGATTTTGTCGCTCGTGCTTTTTCCCGTAAGCGAATAGGGAAGAGCGTAAATTTTATTAAAGCTCT
>JAFQPF010000226.1 GCA_017411885.1 Clostridia bacterium | reverse complement strand
GGTATGGCAGGACAGTGGAGCTGGCTGTTGCAGATAACCCTTTTCGGAATCGTTTCTGGAATGTCAATATTCGTCGCGCAGTTCTGGGGCGATAATAATACCGACGGAATACACAAGGTCTACGGAATAGCCTTAAGCTCGGGCGTTATAGTCTCGCTTGTATTTTTTGTAGCTGCCTGCTTCTTTCCCGAAGGGGTAATGAGAATATTCAATAAGGAAAGTGCTGTCATCGCCGCAGGAGCGTCGTATCTGCGTATAGCCGCCTTTTCGTATCCTGCGGTAATGCTCGGAAATATTATGCTCGCGCTTATGCGCTCGACAGAATGTGTGCGCATACCTATGGTGATATCGCTTGTATCCACCGTATTCAACGCCGTGTTCAACTATGGTTTTATCTTCGGAAAGCTCGGACTTCCCGAGCTTGGTATACAGGGTGCGGCTCTTGCCACCTGCATATCGGCATGGGTGACACCGGTCACGGCGATAATAATCGGCAAGGCAAGAAAGCTTATACTCGATGCACCGCTTTCAAAAGTATTCGGATTTGGAAAGCAAATGGTGTCAACCTTTTATAAAAGAGCGACTCCTGTCATCCTTAATGAAGGACTGTGGGGACTCGGTACGTTTGTCGTAACAATCATATATTCAAATCTCGGAAGCGAATACTACGCGGCTGTAACGATACTCAAAACCTTTGAAAATATCGCGTTTACAATATTTATCGGTATCTGTAACGCCTCCTGCGTAATGATCGGAAAAGCGATCGGCGCGGGTGAGATAAAAGAGGGAATATCTGTCGCAAGAAAGATGGCGCTTATAGTACCTCTGATAGCAATACCGATAGGCGCGCTGATCATAATATTCCGCGAGCCTCTCGTGCATATGTTCAACCTCACCGGAAACCTTACCGAGCAAACGCTTGTGACGGCAATCGGAATAACCACGGTTTACGCGCTTGAAATGCCGCTCAGAAATATCCCGTATATACAGATCGTCGGAATATTCAGACCGGGAGGCGAAACCAAGCATGGGCTTATATACGATATGGGATGCCTTTGGGCGCTGTCGATACCGATAACCGCCTTCTGCGCATACGTGCTAAAGCTTGATTTTGTCCTTGTTTACGCGATAATGTATATATTTGAGGACCTTCCCAAATCAATACTTTGCATAAGGTATTTCTTTACAAATAAATGGGTTCGCCCTGTAACAGAGGCAGGACGGATAGGACTTGAAAATTATATAAAAGATAAGGAGACTGCAAAATGAACAGAATGACCGGACTTTCAAGGCAGGCAAATCTGACTGCAAAAGACTTTGAGCTTATGCAAAAGGCAGGAATAGACTGTGTTGAAATCTCACCCGCGAGTGAGCAGTATGATACTATCCTTGATCTGAAAAAGCTTAAGGAGTATGCCGATGAATACGGAATAATACTGCGTAGCTTTCATCATCGCTTCGGGGATGAATACGATATATCCTCGCTTGACGAAAATATACGTCGCGGCGCGGTGGAGTATTATGAAAAATTCATACCGGAGTGTGCGCAGGTCGGGATAAAGATCCATATCGTCCACGCAAGCTTTGAACCGATCGAGGATAGCGAGCGCGAAAATCGTATCGAAGCGGCAAAAAGATCGCTTGCAGAGCTTGTTCAATTTGCCGAAAAATATGATGCCGTGATCGCTGTTGAAGATCTTCCCAGAAGCTGTCTTGGAAATTGCAGCGCAGATATGCTCGCGCTTGCGTCGGCAGACGAAAGGATCAGATTCTGCTTTGATACAAACCACCTTCTCGGAGAAAATATCAAGGACTTTATCAAAGCGACAGCACATAAATATGTAAGCGTACATTTTTCCGATTACGATTTTATAAATGAGCGCCATTGGCTTCCCGGAGAAGGGGATATAAATTGGTGCGAGCTTATGGATACACTTGATGAGTGCGGATATGAGGGCCCGATACTTTACGAGCTTGGCTTCAAGGCACCCTGGTCGATCGTACGTCCGCGTGATCTTACACCGTTTGATATCAAGCGTAATCACATTGAGCTTGAGGGCAGACTTGAGCTTACCGCTATCGGTACACGTAAGCCGAAGCTTGGTATGTGGAAGCAGGAAATGTAAACAAAAAGAAAAAAGCTATGCATCGCATAGCTTTTTTCTTTTATTCTTCAGCTGAAATTATGTATCTGTAAACGCTTTGTGCGCCGGGAACAAGACTTACGTTGTCTTCGGTGAAAGCATTTTCAAACTGTGCGGCAAGCGCGCACGCCTCTTCCTCGCTTACGTCAATTCCGTAGTAGATCGTAATGATGTCGCGCCCTGTTTGCTTTATTTTTTCAATAAGCAGCTCTGCAAGCACAGCTTCGTTCTTACCGCCTGCGATAAGCTCTCCCTCGCATAATGCGATAAAATCATCCTTTTTAATGTCAAGCCCGTTAATATCAGAATCTCTTACGGCGGTCGTCATCTGCATAGTAGTTATGCCCGAAAGTGCTTCGCTCATCGCCGCGCTGATATCGTCAAGCTCAAGGTCAATGTCATAAAACTGCATAGCGCATATGCCCTGAGGCACCGTGCGGGAGGGTATAACGATAACGTTTTTATCGGATATCTCGCGCGCCTGCTCAGCGGCGAGAATGATGTTCTTGTTGTTGGGAAGAACGAATACGTTTTCGGCGTTTACCTTGTCTATTGCCGCCAATATGTCGTCTGTAGAGGGATTCATCGTCTGACCGCCGGCAACGCAGGCATCTACGCCAAGCTCGGTAAATATCTCGGTTATGCCATCACCCGGGGAAACCGCAACCACACCGTATTTTTCGGCAGGTGCGCTTGATGCAAAAGACTGAGCCGACTCACCCTGGGCGATCTTGCTTGAATGCTGAAGACGCATATTTTCAACCTTTACGGTCACAAACTGACCGTAAGCAACCGCGAGATGAAGTGCTGTGCCCGGATCGTTTGTGTGAACGTGAACCTTTATTATCTCATCGTCCTCTACGAACACAAGACTGTCGCCAAGGCCTTCAAGCGCGCTTTTCAGCGCAAAACTGTCCTTGTCACCCTCACGAGATACGATGAACTCGGTGCAGTATGTGAAATTGATCTCCTCGGTATCGAAGTCCGAAAAATCCGCGGCATCCGATATTGTATCGTTAGCAGAGGAAAGCGAAGCTATGCTGTCGCCGTTTATAGCATCGCGTATAGCCTCAAGTATAAGAACCCAACCGCAGCCGCCGGCATCGACTACACCGGCACGCTTGAGAACAGGGTTTATCTCCATAGTCTGTTCAAGAGCTATCTTAGCTTCAGAAATAGCGGCATCGATCACCTCGGAAAGTGTGCCCGTAGTACCTGTCGCCGCATCGGCGGCAAGACGTGCCACGGTAAGAATAGTACCCTCGGCAGGGTTTGCAACCGCCTTGTATGCCGCGGCAACACCCGACTGAAGCGCATTCGCAAGAGTCTTTGAGTCGCACTCGTCCATATCCTTCATTTCGCTTGCGATTCCACGGAACAAAAGGCTGGTTATAACGCCCGAGTTTCCGCGCGCACCGCGAAGCATTGACTTAGCCGCAATATCGGCGACCTCACCGACCGTTTCAGGTGATCTTCTCATAAGCTCGGATACGGCAGCCTTGGTGGTCATAGCCATATTGCTACCCGTATCTCCGTCGGGAACGGGGAATACGTTGAGGTCATTAAGCTTTGTGCAATTATTTTCAATGGTAGCCGCCGCGCTTATAACCATTCTTTTATACGCGTCCGCGGAAACCGTTTTAATATTTTCAGCTGTTAAATTCATTGATAACTCCGAAAAAAGTAGTATTCACAAAACAAAACCGTGAGTCTGTCACGGCTTTGTTCTTTTGTAATGAAATTAGTCCTCGCGCTTTTTACCCCAGAAGAAGAGAGCAACCGTGCCGGGACCGGTGTGACTTCCGATGGTAGTACCGATGCTGTTTATAAGCACGTTGCCGCGAAGCGATTTGAATCTTGCTTCAACAAGGTCGGCAACAGCCTTTGCGTCCTCGTAGCAGCCCGAGTGCGAAATATAGCACTTGCCGCTGTAATCAAGACCGTCCTTTGCATTTTCCTGCATCTTGTCAACGATAGCCTTTATGACCTTAGCCTTGGTACGGATCTTCTCACGGGGAATAAGCTTACCCATCTTGTCCATATTAAGAAGAGGACAGATCTTGAGACTAGTACCGAACCAACCCGAGGCCTTCGTGATTCTTCCGCCCTTTACGTAGAAGGTAAGGTCGGTAGAGAAGAACCAGTGGTGCAT
>JAFQPF010000225.1 GCA_017411885.1 Clostridia bacterium | reverse complement strand
GATAATGAACGAATACGGACTTGATTTCAAAAAGAAGTTCGGACAAAATTTCCTTATAAACGCAGGAGTGCCTGCGCGTATCGCGGACGAATGCACCGACGGTGACTTTGATTACGGTATACTTGAGATCGGCCCCGGTATCGGCACGCTTACCTATGAGCTTGCAAAGCGGTATAAAAAGGTCGTGGCGGTTGAGATCGACAACACGCTTTTGCCTGCGCTTGAGCATACTCTTGCCGAATTTGATAATGTGACGATAATTTCGGGCGATATTATGAAGCTTGACGTAAACGAGCTTTGTAAGCGCGAGTTTTCGGATATGGGTATGAAGTTTTCGGTCTGCGCAAATCTGCCGTATTATATCACTACGCCTGTAATTATGCATCTGCTTGAAAGCGAGGCAGGCTTTGACTTTATAACCGTTATGATACAAAAAGAGGTGGTCGCAAGGCTTACAAGTAATCCCGGAAGCGCGGATTACGGCGCTATAACCGAGTCTGTTTCATATTACGGAGAGGTGAAAAAGCTGTTTTCGGTATCTGCGGGATGCTTTATGCCTGCCCCCAAGGTCGATTCAGCGGTAATGAGGATAAAGCTTTTCAAGTCCGCCCCCGTTGAATTCAAGGATAAAAGCATATTTTTCAGAGTGATTCGCGGTGCGTTTGCTCAAAGGCGTAAAACACTCCCGAACTCACTTTCGGGTGAGTTTGGAGAGCTTGACAGGCAAAGCCTGACAAGTGCCGTTGAAAACGCGGGCTTTTCGCCGACTATACGCGGAGAAACGCTTTCGGTAAAGGATTTCGCTACTCTTTCGGACGTGATCGCAGATGAGATTTCCAAGCGTAAAAAGGGTTAATATTTGTAAAAATTGCAACAAAACAAACCCGTCTTGTTGTTCGTATAATGTAAAACGACAATGTTTGTTAAAAGGGATTGACAAACATTGTAGTTTTTGATAAAATATGCGAGGTTAGACTATTATACATTATTTATTGAAAGGAACCACCCTGAACATGAAGAAATACAGATTGAGTATAATCTCCTTTATCATCGCGGCTTGCCTTTTGTTTACCGGAATTTTTGTTGTAGCGGCGCAGGCAGATGACGTTGTTACAACCTTCTATACCGTTGGATTTAACACATACGGCGGAAGCTATATCGAAAGCGTACACGTGCGCAAGGGCGGAAAGGTTCCGAGACCTGAGGACCCCTACAAAGAAGGTTTTATATTCGCAGGCTGGTATACCGGAAGCCATTATACGGTTGAATATGATTTCAACACTCCGGTTGAAAACAGCATGAGCCTCTTTGCAAAGTGGGAGGTCGACCGTATGTATGAAGAAAAGCTTGCAATGATAAAGCTTGACTTTACAGACGTTTCCAAGGATGAATGGTATTACGACGACGTTGCATACGTTTTTGACAAGGGACTTATGAACGGTATATCCAAGACCGAATTCAACCCCGAGGGTGATTTCACAAGAGCGATGTTCGTGACCGTGCTTTACCGTATGCAAAAATCCCCCTCTGTCAAGGCTGACTGCCCCTTTACCGACGTAAAGGCGGGAAGCTATTACAGAGATGCGGTAATATGGGCGTATAAGAACGAGATCGTAAACGGAGTCAGCGCAACCGAATTTGCTCCCGACAGTCCTATTACCCGTGAGCAGATGGCTGTTATAATGCACAGATTTGCAAAATTTGCCCGTATGGATACAAAGGTGCGCGGCAAGCTTGCTAACTATATAGACCACGTAAAGATAGCCGATTATGCCGAGGATGCGGTTCTCTGGGCTACCAAGAATAATGTAATGTGGAGCAATTCAGAGGGCTACTTTGAACCCAAGCGTAACGCAACGAGAGCGGAAGCGGCATCGGTATTTACCGTTATGCACCGTGATATGAGATAAATAAAAAAGTGCTTGTGAAAACAAGCACTTTTTTGTTTATTCATCAATCTTTAATTTATATCTTACCAAGCTGCCGAAGCTGTCCTGTATTGTTAATACGCCATCTTCGATATTGTACTTGAAGGTGCTTGATACGAAATCTCCGTCAAAGTGAACGGTCACGGCGCTGTCATCTGCGCTGTAGGTAAAATTCTTTTTGCCCTCTCCAAAGGAGTAATACCCCTTGCCATCGGGCAAAAAATTGTATGCAAAGCAGGGCATACTTTCAGATACCCATCGTCCGATAAGATTATTCAAGCTTGCAACCGTCCTGTAGTTTTCTTTTTTGTATCTTGTGGTCATATTTGTTAAGTATCCGTTTTCGTCGGTAGCGCATACCCATGTTTCGCTTTTTTCGCCAAACACTTCGCCTTCGATGCCGGTGTCGAACCAAAGCTTGCCGTCACGTAACTCCCATGGCATAGCACGGTCGTACATCATTGTACCGCGAAGCTTTATCATTCCGGCGGAAACTGCTTCGTCGACCTCCTCTTTGGATACGTTTTCGGGAAGAGGCATAAGCATATAAAGCTTTCCGTCGTTGCATACCTCTATGCAGGAGCCGGTTATCTGCTTTCTTTCCTTGAGCTCGTCTTCAACGGCTTCTTCGTCGGTTTCGTCGATGTACGGCATTGGCGAGCTTATATACTCGTCTGCGCTCAAATAAACCATTTCACCGTTGTCATTGATCTGACCGATAGAGTGGAAAAACCATTTGCCCGTGTAATCCATAAAATACCTCCGGAAGAAATATAAAGATTAAACTACAAGTATTTACCAGCTGTCGCTGTCATCGCCCGGTATAACAAGCTCAACTGCCTTTATAGCACATTCGATCATACTGTCGTCCGGCTCAAGCACCGAAATATGCTGAAGCCATACGCCGGGTAAGGAGATCAGGCGTGTAAGGGCATTGTCGTGTCTTCCGGCGATCTTTATAAGTTCATATCCGATTCCGACTGTGATCGGAAGCAAAGCAAGCTTGATGACCGTTCTCAGAATCGGGTTGGTTACCGAAATGAACATCGAAATTACGATTCCGACAATGAGCATAAGTATCATAAACGATGTGCCGCATCTCGGGTGGAAGCGGTTCATCTTTCTTACGTTTTCAACCGTAAGCTCAAGTCCTGCCTCGTAGCAGAAGATAGTCTTGTGCTCGGCACCGTGATACATAAAGGTGCGCCTGATGTCCTTCATAAGTGAAACGAGGTACATATAAAGCACAAATATTACGATACGGAGTACGCCTTCAAACAGGCTGCGCACAAAATTGCCCTCTAAAACGGGGAATGCTTTTGACAGCCATGAGAATATCTGCGCGGGCAGATACATAAACAGCACGAGCGCGATCGCGACTCCGAGTACCGATGCGATGACCAT
>JAFQPF010000224.1 GCA_017411885.1 Clostridia bacterium | reverse complement strand
CGTACTGTTAAGCGAATTCGAGGTGACCGGAACAAGCTCATAGCCGCATCCTAAATGCTCGCAGACCGCATCTATTACCGCGATCGCGATACCGTAAGGCATAACGTGATCCTCATCTGCGGCATACACGTAAGGATAAAGCGAGGGGTCAAGCGAAATTTTGAAAAATCCGTTGCTCGTATCAAAGCTTTCAGGGAAATCGTATTCATATTCGGGATCGTTTAAGTATCCGTTCACGATCTCGTCAAGCTTGCCGTTTTCCTTCAGCTCTGCAAGCGCCTTGTTAAGCATTATCGTATACACGCGCTTTGCTTCAAGCATATAAAAGCCGAAGCTGTCCTTTTGCTCACTTACGCTTTCAAGGACCTTTAAGTTAGTGTTTTCGCGTACAACCTCTTTGGCGTGATTTTCGTCCATAATGGCGCAGTCGATCTCGCCTGCATCAAACGCCTTGACCATATCAAGCCTTGACTTAAACCCTATGATCTCGCATCCGTTTTCGGTGAATTTTCGGGAATACTCATCGCTTTTAGAGCCTCTTATCACACCTATTTTCTTGCTTATAAGGTCGTCCTCACAAGTAATTTCAGACGGTGTCTGTGCGCACGAAGCAAGCGTGCATATCATAAGCACAAGACAAAGCAAAAGCGATACAAGCTTTAACTTATTCATTGTATTTTCTCCGATCATTTAACTATCTTGAATTTTGTTCCGCCGGGAGTGTCCTCCAAAACGATTCCGCGCTCCAAAAGCTCTGCGCGGATGCGGTCTGCCTCTGCGTAGTTCTTTTCCTTTTTAGCCTGAAGACGGAGCGCGATCATTTTTTCGATCTCCTCTTCAAGTGCGGCATCAAGCGTGTCACGCTCAAAGCCCATAAGCTTTGTAAGCTCGCAAAGCAGATCATACGCGTATTTTACGCTTTCTGCATTTGCTCCCGCTTCATTTACAAGCGAGTTTATGTCTCTTACGAGGTCAAATATTACCGAAATAGCGTCTGCGGTGTTAAGGTCGTCGTCCATCTTTGCGATAAACTGCTCCTTGCGCGCATCAACGCGCTCGCGCACGCCCTTATCAAGCTCACCCGCAGGCGCGCTTCCGAGGTAGAATTCAGTACTGTCGAGGCAGTTGAATATACGCTCGATCGCCGCCTTGGACTGCTCGATTATATCCTGCGAGAAGTTTATCGGGCTGCGGTAATGTGAGCTTAAAATAAAGAATCTGATCGGCATATATCCGTACTTTTCGGATATTTCACGCACGGTAAAGAAATTGTTTGCCGACTTTGACATTTTCTTGTTATCAACGTTGATGTAGCCATTATGAAGCCATCTTTGAGCAAAGGTCTTGCAGGTAGCGCATTCGGACTGCGCGATCTCGTTTTCGTGGTGGGGGAAGGTGAGATCCTGTCCGCCGCAATGGAAGTCTATGCTCTCGCCGAGATACTTAAGCACCATCGCAGAGCATTCTATATGCCAGCCCGGCCTTCCCTTACCCCAGGGGCTGTCCCAGCTGGGCTCACCAGGCTTTGCAGCCTTCCAGAGAGTAAAGTCAAGCGCGTCCTCCTTAGCCTCACCGACTTCAATTCTCGCGCCTGCCTCAAGCTCGTCTATCGGCATATGCGAAAGCTTGCCGTATTCCTTGAAGGTCTTTGTACGGAAGTACACGTCACCGTTTGATTCATATGCGTGTCCCTTACTTACAAGCGTGCTTACGATATCGATAATTTCCGGGATATTCTCTGTCGCTCTCGGATGCACGCTTGCAGGCGTTACTCCGAGCCCCTTCGCGTCGGTGAAATATTCGCCGATATACTTTTCGGCAACGTCCTTAACGGTCGTACCCTCTTCATTTGCGCGCTTTATCATTTTATCGTCGATATCGGTAAAATTCTGCACGAATTTTACATTATAGCCTCTGTATTCAAGATATCTGCGAAGCATATCGAAAACGATAAAGCAACGCGCGTTTCCTATATGGAAGAAGTTATACACGGTCGGTCCGCAGGCGTAAATCTTTACAAGAGACGGATCAAGCGGCTTGAATTCTTCCTTTGTTTTGGTAAGTGTGTTATAAAATTTCATCTTTCAGTTCCTCGTTTTCTTATTCGTTTTTATCTTCAAATTCACTCAGCTTTTTCTCAAGCGCATCAATTCTCGCCTGAAGTCTGCAGAATTCCTGCGAAACAGGGTCGGGGATATGTACCTGGTCAAGGTCGTTTTCGATCTTTTTATCCCCACGCTTTATAACGCGCGCGGGAATACCGACCGCAGTTGAATTTTCGGGTATCGCATCAAGCACCACCGCGCCCGCGGCGATCTTTGAATTATCCCCTACCGTAAACGGTCCGAGCACCTTTGCGCCCGCGCCTACCATCACGTTGTTGCCGAGTGTCGGGTGTCTTTTACCCGTATGCTTACCCGTACCGCCGAGCGTTACGCCCTGGTATATCGTGCAGTTATCGCCGATAACGGCAGTCTCTCCGATAACGACTCCGCTTCCGTGGTCGATAAACAAGCCCTTGCCTATCGTAGCGCCGGGGTGTATTTCAATTCCTGTAAAGAAACGCGTGAGCTGGCTTATAAGCCTTGCGCAGAAAAAGCATTTGCGCAAATACAGCCAATGCGATATTTTATAGCCGAGTATTGCGTGAAAGCCCGAATATAAAAGTGCGACCTGTAAACTTGAGGTTGCCGCCGGGTCACGCTCCTTTATTACGCGTATAGTGTTTCTGAGATCTCCCATCAGATATATCTCCTAAAATTTTATAAAAAACAAAAACCGCCCGTATGTAAGACATAAAGGCGGCAAAGTCGCGGTTCCACTTTAATTTATAACTTTAATTCCTTAACGCGGAAGCACGTGCGGGCATTTGACCCACCGACTCACGGATGCACAGCCCGCACGCCCTGTATACGCTTTCAGCCACGGCGTAATTCTCTTTGACAAAGCGTTTGCGGATTCTTCCCGGTCACAGTCTTTTTATATACATCTACATTATATTATAAATTTTCTCTTTTGTAAACACTTTTTTGAAATTTTCTTCAACGCATTTTCGAAAGGTACTTATCAAGCTTGAGTCTTGCGCGAAGCTTAAAGATATAAAGCGTGATAAGACTTGTAAGCGCAATATCGAAAAGCACGAACGCGATATTACCGAGAAGCGCGAAGGATATTACCGACACAAAGCCGAGATCGGGCGATAAAAACAGATATTTCGCGCTCACAAGGGCAAGCGCAAGCACAACATTAAAATACAAAAGCTTTATCACCCACGAAAAGCGGCTGCGCTTTTTTTCTATAACCGACTTAAGGATAGAATAAAGCGCGATAAAAGCGTAGGCTGCCACCTCGAATTTATTGGGCACGACAAGTGCTGACAGTATAAGCGTTGCCGCGTACACACCGCACGCGTATCTTCTTGAAAACTCTATCACCGCAAAAACGGTCACAAAGCTTGCGCACGCGCAACAGGTAAGATCAAGCACCTCTATCACCGTGCCGAGATACATAAGCACGACCGAAAGCGAGGTGAGCATCGCGCCAAGCGCGATCCTCCTTGTTTTTGCTCCGAATCTCATTATAAACCTCTTTTATATCAACAGCATGGGATAAGATCTCCGCCGCAGCATTCGCAAAGGCAGTCGGCGCAGATAAGATTTGCGCATATATCGCAGGGTGAAACCGAGCCCTGCGCGCTTCTGTAGCCTCCGCCGTAGGTTGAAGCCGAATTTCTTAAATTATTGAGCGTATTTTTATATTCCGCGTTGTCCGGATCCATATAGCAGGCGTTTTCAAGATATCTTTGCGCGTCTATATACCATCCGCGCTTGATAAGCACCACGCCCTTGAGATAGTTCCATTCCGCGTTACGGTCGGATTGAGCGACGGCGTCTATCATAAGCTCGGCTTCAGAGAATCTTCCCATATTTATCATACTGCGGATATGAGCAAAGCCTGTGGCACCGTTATTGCCCGAGCCCGAATATCCGCTTTTGCCATCGCTTGCCCTTTCCCTCTGTATCTGATCGTATGCCTCGTTGACCTCCTTCATCTTCTCCTGTACGAGATCTGCAAGGGGGTTGCCGGCATAATTATCCGGGTGATACTTGCGCGCAAGCTCTCTGTATGCTTTTTTTATTTCCTCATCGCTTGCCGTTCGCGGCACGTTAAGCACCTTATAAGGGTCCTTCATATAAATCTTTTACCTTTCAAATCTACTTCGTAAGCTTTTTAAGTATTTTATCTATTCTGTCTGACATACCGAGATACACGATGTTATCGCTTATGCATTTGTATCCCGGGCAGGTTGAAAAATCAACGAGCGCAAGCGCCGCCTCAAGCCCCCTAAGCTCAAGGAGCACCGCCGTTTTTATTTCTCCCTTAACCTGCGTTACACTGTCCTTATACATACATACGAACGGGTTGTACGTATTATTCTTTATATCCTTTTCTATATCATCAAGCGCATCGGCAAGATAAACGTATCTTCCCGTATGCCTGCCGATCTCACTCGCTATACGCGAGTTTTTCTCATCTTCAAGCCCAAAAGCGAATATTTCGCTCATAACCGAGCCGAAAAGCTCCGCCGGAGCGTCTGCAGACGCGCATTTATTATTTTCAAGCACCGACAATTCCTTTAAGAGCGATGATATTTTCTCGCTCAGAGGCGTAAGCTCAGCGAATCTCTTTACCGGCACCCTGCAAATCGGTGCTGCCGCCATAGCGGCAAGCCTTTTAAACCCTCTTGAATCTGCGATATCGTCGCAAAGCTTGTAGTAGGTAAGCATAACGCTGACCTTGGCGCAATATTCAAGTGCCTTATCATCCTTCGCTATCGCGCGTTTTTGGGTCGGGTGCACCGCGCATCTCGACGGCTCTATTTCGGGTGTGATACCAAGCATCGCGCTTCTTATAATAGCAAGAAAGACGTAATCGTAATTGAGCGTCATTCTGAAAAGTGCCCCGGTATGCTTACCAAGGCTTCTGCAAAGTCCGCAATACAGCGCACGGTACTGCTCATATTCCCACAGCCTCAGCTGAGGCTTGTCCGGTTGTAT
>JAFQPF010000223.1 GCA_017411885.1 Clostridia bacterium | reverse complement strand
TATCACCTGCCGGGGATGAGTCTGACACGGGTGAAAGCATTACTCCGGTCGCCGCGGAGAGTCAGGGCGAACTTAAGTCACGGCGCGAGATCTATAACGAGTTCATCAGGGCACACAAGGATTTATTTGCTGAAGACACTCAGAAGATCATCAACCGTCGCTTCAAGGAGCTTAAGGAATTAAAAGAAGCGCTTGCCGAAGCAAACAATGAGATCGGTATTTTAAGAGATCAGCTCAAGGGGAAAACTCCCTGCCCGCCTGATGCCGGTTTCTTGGCTTCCCACCCCGATTTTTCGCTTGAACACGAGCTTGAAGACGAGGTGTTTTACGCACTTTACCACAGCGGACTTCCCTTTGACAAGGTTTACAAGGCTGCTCATTGTGAACAGCTTGCCGAATATGCGGCAAAGGCTATGCTTGACAGCATCTATGCAAGAGGGGTAAGGTCAAGAGAAAGTGCGGCAAGTGCTTATCCCGGCTGCGGCTTAAAGCGCGACGTATCAAGGCTTACCAAAAATGAGCGAGCCGATATGGCGCGCAGAGCCATGGCGGGCGAGCAGATCAAGCTTAATTAAACAAGTGAAAGGACTATTATGAACAACATTCTCACAATTTTTTCTTCCGGTGAAAAGGTTATGACCACCGAGGGCGAGCTCAATATCAACACAAACGAGCTTACACCCAATTCACTCACAAACGAAATGAAGACCTATTACAGCGATTATCTTATTGATAACGCTGAGCCTGCGCTCGTTCACGCGCAGTTCGGTCAGAAGCGTCCTATCCCCAAGAATGGCGGAAAGACTGTTGAATTCAGACGCTACAGCGCGCTTTCCAAGGCAAACACTCCTCTTACCGAGGGTGTTACTCCCGCAGGCAGCTCTATGGAAATGTCTACAGTACGCGCAAGCGTTTATCAGTACGGCTCTTACATCGAGCTTTCTGATATGCTTCTTATGACTGCTATCGACAACAACGTAGTTGAAGCTACAAAGCTTCTCGGCTCTCAGGCAGGCAGAACGATCGATTCTGTTATCCGTGACGTGCTTATCTCCTCGGGTACAAACGTACAGTACGGCGAGGGCAACGTATCCTCCCGTCTTGAGCTTACAGGCGGCGAGGCTGACGGCAATCATTACCTCACGGTCGATGCGATCAGACGTGCCGCACGCGCTCTTAAGGCTAAGAACGTTGAAAAGATCAACGGCTCCTACGTTGCGATCATCCATCCCGACGTTGCATATGATCTTATGAACGATCCCGAATGGGAAAAGCCCAAGAGCTATTGTGATCCTGCCGATCTTTACAACGGCGAGATCGGTAAGATCGGCGGCGTAAGATTCGTTGAATCAACAGAAGCAAAGATAATTGAGGCTGACGTGCTTGCAGACGGAAGCGCAAAGAAGTATCTTAATATCACAAGCTACGAAACACTTTCAAATGACGGCTCTGCCGACTCCGGAAACGGCACGAAGTTCGCGCTTTGCGTAAGCGATACTATCACCGACACAAGCAAGCTTATCGGTACCTCTCTCCAGCTTTTCGACGAGTCCGAAGCTACCGTTGAAACTGTTACTGTAAGCGGTGTCAATACAGACGGCAAGTGCATTTATCTTACAAGCGAGCCTGTCGGAAAGGCTTACGGCAGCGGTGACAAGGCTTATGCAGGCAACGCCGGCAAGCTTGGCCGCGACGTTTACTGCACACTCGTTATCGGCGCAAACGCTTACGGAGTTATCGATATTCTCGGCGGCGGTCTTGAGCATATCGTAAAGCAGCTCGGCTCTGCGGGCACCAACGACCCGATCAACCAGCGTGCTACTGTAGGCTGGAAGGCTGCAATTTCAGCTTGCGTTCTTGCTCAGGAAGCAATGATAAGAATCGAAACCGCGTCCAGCTTTGAATCTGGCGCAAACTAAGCTTAACTGAAAACACAGAGGGGAGCGATCGCTCCCCTCAAAACAAATTGCCGTCACACGGCAGAACGGAGTAGATTATGAACAATACAAACAAAACAAAAAAGGATACACTCGAGGCAAAGCTTGAGGCTCTTGCCAAGGAATACAAGGAAAAGCTCGCGGCACTTGAGGCTGCGGGCGTTGAAAGCGCAAAAAAGACACGCACTATACGCGACATCACCGCAGAAAAGCCTGACGATTATATTGAGATCAGACTTTTCAAGGATGGCGAGCGTTACCGCGACGACGTGCTTGTCGGAATAAACGGATATATGTGCAGAATAAAGCGCGGTATTCCGGTAAAGATCAAGCGCAGCTTTGCCAAGATCATCGCAGAATCCGAGGACAGTATCGCTCAGGTACATGCCGATTTTCTTATGAAGGACGGCAAAATGGAACGCTATTGCTAACTTAAAAGGAGAACTCTATGATTACCGAAACACATTTTGACAACGTAAAAAACTCAAGCGGCGAAAGATCAAGAATACTCCATTTCGTTATGGACTCAAACGACGATGCCGCTATGCTCCCCAAGGACGCGCCCGACGGCTCGGACGCTATGAGCAAGGACACCGTATACATTAAGTTTCCTAAAGGGTGGTCTGCTATATGAAAAGCGCAAACGATATAATCACACGCGTTGCTTTGATAAGACCAAACACTCTTTCGGATTATTTAGGCGATTATCTTGAAGCAATTGAGCTTCGG